>NZ_JBFTMR010000006.1:0-246295 GCF_056397065.1 Arthrobacter sp. 05N428_2
GTGTGGGGTGTGTGGTGTGGGGGTGTGGGGTGTGTGGTGTGGGGTTGTTGTTTGAGAACTACATAGTGGACGCGAGCATCTTTTATAAGAAGCAATTTCCAAGAATATGAACCTGGATCTGATCCGTGATTGTGCTGCCGCTTTTGGGTGGTGGTTGGTTGCGGTCTGGTTCCATGGTTTTCTCGAAAATTACTCCTTGATCTTTTGTGGTCAAGTTTTTAAGAGCACACGGTGGATGCCTTGGCATTAGGAGCCGAAGAAGGACGTAGGAATCTGCGATAAGCCTGGGGGAGTCGATAACCGGACTGTGATCCCAGGGTGTCCGAATGGGGAAACCCCGCCAGGGGCGCGAGTTACCTGGTGACCCGCATCTGAACACATAGGGTGCGTGGGGGGAACGCGGGGAAGTGAAACATCTCAGTACCCGCAGGAAGAGAAAACAATAGTGATTCCGTTAGTAGTGGCGAGCGAACGCGGATCAGGCTAAACCGTTCCATGTGTGATAGCCGGCGGGCGTTGCATGGGCGGGGTTGTGGGACTTTCCGTTCTGTCTCTGCCGGGACAGTGGGGTGAGTGTATGGGCATAGGTGAACGGTCTTGAAAGGCCGGCCAGAGAGGGTGTGAGCCCCGTAACCGAAATGTGTCATGCCGCCTGTGAGAGTATCCCAAGTAGCACGGGGCCCGAGAAATCCCGTGCGAATCTGTCAGGACCACCTGATAAGCCTAAATACTCCCTAATGACCGATAGCGGACCAGTACCGTGAGGGAAAGGTGAAAAGTACCCCGGGAGGGGAGTGAAACAGTACCTGAAACCGTGTGCTTACAATCCGTCGGAGCAACCGCAGCTTGCTGTGTAGTTGTGACGGCGTGCCTTTTGAAGAATGAGCCTGCGAGTTAGTGTTACGTCGCGAGGTTAACCCGTGTGGGGAAGCCGTAGCGAAAGCGAGTCTGAACAGGGCGTTGCAGTGGCGTGATCTAGACCCGAAGCGAAGTGATCTACCCATGGCCAGGTTGAAGCGACGGTAAGACGTCGTGGAGGACCGAACCCACTTCAGTTGAAAATGGAGGGGATGAGCTGTGGGTAGGGGTGAAAGGCCAATCAAACTTCGTGATAGCTGGTTCTCCCCGAAATGCATTTAGGTGCAGCGTTGCGTGTTTCTTACCGGAGGTAGAGCTACTGGATGGCTAATGGGCCCTACAAGGTTACTGACGTCAGCCAAACTCCGAATGCCGGTAAGTGAGAGCGCAGCAGTGAGACTGTGGGGGATAAGCTTCATAGTCGAGAGGGAAACAGCCCAGACCACCAACTAAGGCCCCTAAGCGTGTGCTAAGTGGGAAAGGATGTGGAGTTGCGAAGACAACCAGGAGGTTGGCTTAGAAGCAGCCATCCTTAAAAGAGTGCGTAATAGCTCACTGGTCAAGTGATTCCGCGCCGACAATGTAGCGGGGCTCAAGTACACCGCCGAAGTTGTGGATTTCGGATAATAGCCAAGCCCTTGTGGTTCAGGCGTCCGGAGTGGTAGGGGAGCGTCGTGTGGGCGGTGAAGTCGCGGTGTAAACCAGCGGTGGAGCCTACACGAGTGAGAATGCAGGCATGAGTAGCGAAAGACGGGTGAGAAACCCGTCCGCCGAATGATCAAGGGTTCCAGGGTCAAGCTAATCTGCCCTGGGTAAGTCGGGACCTAAGGCGAGGCCGACAGGCGTAGTCGATGGACAACGGGTTGATATTCCCGTACCGGCGAAAAACCGCCCATGTTGAACGGGGGATACTAACCGCCCGAGACCTGCCCGACACCCCTTGTGGGTGGAGGGTTTTGGTGGAGCGCGGGACCTGATCCCGGGAGGCAAGCGTATTAACAGGTGTGACGCAGGAAGGTAGCCGGGCCGGGCGATGGTTGCCCCGGTCTAAGGATGTAGGGCGAACGGTAGGCAAATCCGCCGTTCATGATGCCTGAGACCCGATGGGACCCCCGTACGGGGGGATCCGGTGATCCTATGCTGCCGAGAAAAGCATCGACGCGAGGTTTTAGCCGCCCGTACCCCAAACCGACACAGGTGATCAGGTAGAGAATACTAAGGCGATCGAGAGAATTATGGTTAAGGAACTCGGCAAAATGCCCCCGTAACTTCGGGAGAAGGGGGGCCCCCATCGTGATGGACACTAGCTGTCCGGAGCGTGCAGGGGCCGCAGAGACCAGGGGGAAGCGACTGTTTACTAAAAACACAGGTCCGTGCGAAGTCGCAAGACGATGTATACGGACTGACTCCTGCCCGGTGCTGGAAGGTTAAGAGGACCGGTTAGCCGCAAGGCGAAGCTGAGAATTTAAGCCCCAGTAAACGGCGGTGGTAACTATAACCATCCTAAGGTAGCGAAATTCCTTGTCGGGTAAGTTCCGACCTGCACGAATGGAGTAACGACTTCCCCGCTGTCTCAACCATAAACTCGGCGAAATTGCAGTACGAGTAAAGATGCTCGTTACGCGCAGCAGGACGGAAAGACCCCGAGACCTTTACTATAGTTTGGTATTGGTGTTCGGAGTGGCTTGTGTAGGATAGGTGGGAGACGTGGAAGCCCGGACGCCAGTCCGGGTGGAGTCATCGTTGAAATACCACTCTGGTCACTTTGGACATCTAACTTCGGCCCGTAATCCGGGTCAGGGACAGTGCCTGATGGGTAGTTTAACTGGGGCGGTTGCCTCCTAAAAAGTAACGGAGGCGCCCAAAGGTTCCCTCAGCCTGGTTGGCAATCAGGTGTCGAGTGTAAGTGCACAAGGGAGCTTGACTGTGAGAGAGACATCTCGAGCAGGGACGAAAGTCGGGACTAGTGATCCGGCGGTACATTGTGGAATGGCCGTCGCTCAACGGATAAAAGGTACCTCGGGGATAACAGGCTGATCTTGCCCAAGAGTCCATATCGACGGCATGGTTTGGCACCTCGATGTCGGCTCGTCGCATCCTGGGGCTGGAGTAGGTCCCAAGGGTTGGGCTGTTCGCCCATTAAAGCGGTACGCGAGCTGGGTTTAGAACGTCGTGAGACAGTTCGGTCCCTATCCGCTGCGCGCGCAGGAAATTTGAGAAGGGCTGTCCTTAGTACGAGAGGACCGGGACGGACGAACCTCTGGTGTGTCAGTTGTACTGCCAAGTGCACCGCTGATTAGCTACGTTCGGATGGGATAACCGCTGAAAGCATCTAAGCGGGAAGCTCGCTTCGAGATGAGATTTCCATACACCTYGTGTGTGAGAGGCCCCCAGCCAGACCACTGGGTTGATAGGCCGGATGTGGAAGCGAGGACTAACGACTCGTGAAGCTGACCGGTACTAATAGGCCGATAACTTACACCACACACCACCCCCGCAAACCCAACTTCAAAAGGGGTTCGCACCACCGGGGTGGTACAAAGAAACAAGACTGCTTGCGTCCACTATGTGGTTCCCAAACAACAAACCCGCTACGGGGGTGCGGACACAGGGTTACGGCGGTCATAGCGTGGGGGAAACGCCCGGTCCCATCCCGAACCCGGAAGCTAAGACCCACAGCGCCGATGGTACTGCACCCGGGAGGGTGTGGGAGAGTAGGTCACCGCCGGACATCTATTAGGTCGAGAGCCTCCAACCACCAGGTTGGAGGCTCTCCCCCTTTAACCCCCACCACCACCCGGACGCCCCCGCACAACCAGCGCACATTCCGATGACGCTCCCGCGGCACCGTCGGGAAGGGGACCCGCTGACGACGCGATGCTCCCTGTGAGGATTGACACCGTGAAAGCTGTGGGCCCTGGTGCTGTTAGCCCGGTGCGGGCGACTCGCCTAGAATTGGATGAGATGTACGGACTTCGAAGCGCCTTGATTTCGGGTTGCGTAGCGAACGAAACACGAAAACAGAGCGGCTGCGATTGCGCCAGTGGTCAGCTCATAACAGGAGGAATCCACCATGGCTGAGCATAACGACGGTAACCGCGGCGGCAATGACCGCGGCAACTTCGGCGGCGGACGTAATTCCGGGGGCGGGGGGTTCCGCGGGACCAACAACTCGGGCGGCGACCCTCGAGGCTTCCGCGGCAGGGATGACCGTTCGGGCGGATCGAGGCCGCCGTTCAATGATCGTGATCGTAAGCCCAGCGACGGTGATCGTACCTCGCGGGATTCAGATCGTAAGCCGTTTGGTGATCGTCCGTCGCGTGAGGGTGGCGAGCGTCGCAGTTTCGGTGGTGATCGTGATCGTAAGCCGTTCAGTGGTGGTGGTGATCGTGATCGTAAGCCGTTCAGTGGTGGTGGTGATGGTGATCGTAAGCCGTTCAGTGGTGGTGGTGATCGTGATCGTAAGCCGTTCAGTGGTGGTGGTGATCGTGACCGTAAGCCGTTCAGTGGTGGTGGCGACCGTGATCGTAAGCCGTTTGGTGATCGTCCCTCGCGTGAGGGTGGAGAGCCACGCAGCTTTGGTAGTGGTGGCCGTGATCGTAAGCCGTTCAGTGGTGGCGGTGACCGCGACCGTAAGCCGTTTGGTGACCGTCCCTCACGTGACGGTGGAGAGCGTCGCAGTTTCGGTGACCGTGACCGTAAGCCGTTCGGTGGCGGTGACCGTGATCGTAAGCCGTTCGGTGGTGGCGGCGATCGCGAGCGTAAGCCGTTTGGCGATCGTCCCTCGCGTGAGGGTGGAGAGCGTCGCAGCTTTGGTGGCGGTGACCGCGATCGCAAGCCCTTCAGCGGTGGTGACAACCGCAAGCCTTTCGGCAGCCGCGAGGACCGGCCGGCCCGCAGCTTCGACCGCGGAGACTCCGGTCCCCGCCAGTTCGGCCGCGACCGCCCCGAGGACCGTCCCGTCCGCGAGCCGAACGCCCGGGACCTGCGCAGCGCCAACCGACCCGACCGCGAGCGTTCACCCCAGATTGACGAGGACGTCACGGGCAAGGAACTCGACCGCGCCACGCAGCACCAGATCAAGACGCTCGAAGATAACAGCGCCGAATGGGTGGCACGCCACCTCGTCATGGCCGGCCGCCTGATTGACGACGAGCCGGAACTCGCCTTCCAACACGCCCTGGCCGCCAGCCGGCGCGGCGGCCGCCTCGCGGCGGTCCGGGAAGCAGTCGGCCTGACCGCGTACGCGGCGGGGCACTACGGCGAGGCGCTGCGCGAATTCCGGACGTACCGCCGGATCAGTGGCTCCAACATGCATCTGCCGGTCATGGCGGACTGCGAGCGTGGCCTCGGCCGCCCGGACCGGGCCCTGGACGTCGCCCGCTCCGAAGAAGCCAAGGACCTCGATGCTCCGGGCAAGGTGGAACTGGCCATCGTCGCCGCCGGCGCGCGTACCGACCTGGGCCAGTTCGATGCCGCCGTCTCCGAGTTGGAAATCGCGCAACTGGACATCAACCGCGCCTTTTCGTACAGCCCGCGGCTGTTCCGCGCCTACGGCGATGCCCTGACGGCAGCTGGCCGCGAAGCCGAAGCCGGGAAATGGCAGCGTCAAGCCGTCGTTGCCCAGAACGCCCTGGGCATGAACGTCGACGAAGAGCCGGACATTATTGACCTTGGCTGGGACGAGGAAGAGGAAGCCCGCGAGGAACAGCAGCGGCGCCGGGTTCTTCAGGAGCAGGCCGCCCAGCAGGCCGCGGCTTCGGCGGCGGAGCAGGCCCCTCGGGCTGCCAGCGCCGAATCGGTAGCCGGGCTCCCCGAGGCCGCTGAACCGCAGTCCGCCGGGCACGATCTTGAAGCCGGCTCCGACGACGAGGAAACCGACTTCTTCGAGTCCGACGACGCCGAGTCCGATCAGGATTCGGTCGAAACTGACGAGCTGGAAGCGGAGGACCGGCACGCGGAAGACGCCCACGCTGATGAGTCCAGCGCGCCGGAACGCGCCGAGGACTAGCCCAGTCATGGCCGAAGCTGAGCTGATTTCCGGGTTCGACGCGCTCCTCGCCGATTTGGACGGCGTCGTTTACGCGGGTCCACACGCCATTCCCGGCGCGGTGGAATCGCTGAAACGGCTCGCCGAAATCGGCGTCGGGTTGGGCTACGTGACGAACAACGCCTCGCGGACGCCCGCCGAGGTCGCGCAGCACCTGCGCGAGCTCGGCGCTCCGGCCGAGGAACAGCAGGTGGTCAGTTCGCCGCAGGCCGCCGCTGAACTGCTGGTTTCCCTGCTGCCCGCCGGCGCCCGCGTCCTGATCACCGGAGGCGACGCGCTGGCCCGCGAAATCGAAATCGCAGGTCTGGTGCCGGTCCGAAGCGAGGCCGACGACCCCGTCGCCGTCGTGCAGGGCTTCCACCCCGATCTGGGCTGGAAGGACCTCGCGGAGGCGTCCTACGTCGTCGCGGCCGGCGCCGTGTGGGTCGCCACCAACACGGACCTGACCATCCCGCAGGCCCGCGGCATGGCGCCGGGCAACGGCACACTGGTCGCCGCCGTCACCGCGGCCACCGGGCGGGAGCCCCTCGTGGCGGGCAAACCCGAGGCCCCGCTGTTCCATGCCGCCGCCAAGAGATTGGCCGCCGAGCGCCCGCTCGTCGTCGGCGACCGGCTCGATACGGACATCCTCGGCGGCACCAATGCCGGCTTTGCCACCGTGGCCGTGCTGACCGGGGTCGACACGAGGGAGACCATCCTCGCCGCCCGCACTCGGGAACGGCCCACCTTCCTGATCAATGACCTCACCGATCTCTACCGGCCGTACCCGACGGTGGAGCACGACGGCGACGGCCGGTTCCGTTGCGGCGCCGCCACGGCGGAGGTGCACGGGGACACCGTTCGCGTTAGCGGTGCCCCCGCGGATCTCGACTCGTGGCGTGCAGCCTGCGCCGCCTGGTGGGCTGCCAACCCCGAGACGGAAACCGCACGGCCGCCCGGTCTCGAGTGGCTCAATCACTAGACTGGAGAGCATGACCGAGCAGATTCTTGCCCCTGACGCGGAACCGAACAGCGCTGACGCCCGGGTTGATTGGCCGACGCCGACCGACGATGCCGCCATCGACGATCCCGCTATCGAGAATTTACTCAGTCGCCTCGCCAGCCTGTCGGGGTTGCCGGTGTCGGCCCACGGCGAGGTCTATGCCGGCCTGCACGACGGCTTGGTCGAAGCCCTCAACGAGGACGTGGCCGGCCAGCCTGCGGGGGATCCCCGCCCATGACCAGGCTTGATCAGGCCCTCGTCAGCCGCGGTCTGGCGAGGTCCCGCACCCACGCTGCGCGCCTGATCGGCGAGGGAAAGGTCAGCTCCGGTGGAGAAGTGCTGGCCAAGGCCTCCTTGCAGGTACAGGACGGCATGGTCTTGGACGTCGCGGCCACGCGCGAGGATGACTACGTCAGTCGGGCGGCCCACAAGCTCGCGGGCGCGCTGGACGCCTTTCCCGCCGTCGAGGTTTCCGGCAAACGCTGCCTCGACGCGGGCGCCTCCACCGGCGGCTTCACCGAGGTGCTGCTCCGGCGCGGCGCAGCTCATGTGGTGGCCGTCGACGTCGGGCATGACCAGCTGGTGCCGCAAATCCGGAACGACACGCGGGTCTCAGTCTACGAAGGCCTGAACGTGCGCTACATGACCGCGGAAGAGATCGGCGGCCCGGCCGCACTGACCGTGGCGGACCTGTCGTTCATCTCGCTGACCCTCGTGGTGGCGCCCCTCGCGGCTTGTACCGAGCCCGGCGGGGACCTGGTGCTGATGGTCAAGCCGCAGTTCGAAATCGGCAAGGACCGGCTGGGCCGCACCGGGGTGGTCAGCTCCGAACGGGAACGCCGGCTGGCGGTCGCCAAGGTGGCAGCCGCGGCAATGGATGCAGGCCTGGACCTGCATGGTCTGGCGGAGAGCCCGCTGCCCGGCCAGGACGGAAACGTCGAGTACTTTCTGTGGATAAAACGCGGGAACCGGACAGACCTGCCTAAGATCGAGGAGCGGGACGCGGCGGTTGCCGCGTTACTCGGCACGATCTGGACCTAGCAGTGGAAGTACTACCACAAGCAAGAGCAGCACAAGAAGCACCAGGAGGCGGAACCCGATGAGCAGGCGTGTCCTCATCCTTGCCCACACCGGCCGTGAGGAGTCCCTCAAGGCCGCCTGGGAAGCGTGCGCCCAGCTGCATGCCTCCGGCATAGTTCCCGTGATGCAAAAATCCGAGCTCGGCGACATGGTCCGGTTCTTCGGGCAACTGGACCAGCCCGTCGAGGTCCTGCACGACCACGTCAAACTGCCCGACGTCGAACTGGTCATGGTGCTGGGCGGCGACGGCACGATCCTGCGCGCAGCGGAGCTGGTGCGCGAAGTCGACGTGCCGCTGCTCGGCGTCAACCTCGGCCATGTCGGCTTCCTCGCGGAAAGCGAGCGGGCGGACCTGGCCCAGACGGTCGAATGGGTCGCCAGCCGCCAGTACACGGTGGAGGAGCGGATGACCATCGATGTGCAGGTGTGGGTCCGCGGCCAGAAGATCTGGCACACCTGGGCGCTGAACGAGGCGGCCATCGAGAAGGGCAACCGGGAACGGATGCTTGAGGTAGTCACCGAAGTCGACGAACGCCCGCTTACGTCCTTCGGCTGCGACGGGGTGGTCCTCGCTACCCCCACCGGCTCCACCGCCTACGCGTTCTCCGCCGGCGGCCCCGTGGTGTGGCCGGAGGTCGAGGCATTGCTGATCGTGCCGATCAGTGCCCACGCCCTTTTCGCCAAGCCGCTGGTAGTCTCGCCTAGGTCCCGGCTCGCTGTCGAGATCCTCAACCGGACCGATGCTCAGGGCGTGCTCTGGTGCGACGGCCGGCGTTCCGTGGATCTGCCGCCCGGCGCCCGCGTGGAAGTCACCCGCTCCGCCACCCYGGTCCGGCTGGCACGCACCCACCAGACCCCGTTCTCCGGCCGCCTGGTCCGCAAGTTCGAGCTGCCCATCCAAGGCTGGCGCGGCCCGGTGCCGCAAACCGACGCCATCCACACCGGGCCTGTGCCGGTGGTGCGCACCCTGCGGCCCAGCCGCGGCCTGCCCACTCCTCCGCGGCACGCGGAGCCGTCCGCGGAGCCGCCACTCGCGGAGCCGCCTTCCGCGGACCCCGGCGCACCGACCGATCCCTCGACTGTGAAGTGACCCATGCTTGAAGAACTGAGAATCCGCGACCTCGGCGTCATCACCGATGCGACACTGCCGCTGGGCCCGGGCCTGAGTGTCGTGACCGGCGAAACAGGCGCAGGCAAGACTATGGTGGTCACCGCCGTCGGCCTCCTCCTCGGCGCGCGGTCCGACGCCGGCGCGGTCCGGAGCGGCGCGAAGAGCGCCTCCGCCGAGGCGGTGCTGAAGCTCGACGCGGCCCACGCCGCAGTCACCCGGGCGCGTGAGGCGGGGGCCGAGGTCGAAGAATTCGACGGCGGCGCCGAACTGCTGCTGGCCCGCAGCGTCGGCGCCGACGGGCGCAGCCGCGCCTACCTCGGCGGCCGCGCGGCGCCGGTCGGCGTCCTCGCCGAGATCGGCGGGACGCTGGTGGTAGTCCACGGGCAGTCCGACCAGATCAGGCTCAAGAGCCCGCTGGCCCAGCGCGAGGCCCTGGACAAGTTCGCGGGGGAGTCCCTGGCCGGCGCGCTGGCCGCCTACCAGGAGCTGCACGCGCACTGGAAGACCAACCAAGCGGAGCTGGAGGAGCTCCGCAGCGCCGCCCGCGAACGGCTGCGCGAGGCCGAATCCCTTGAGGCCGCCCTGGCCGAGATCGACGCCGTCGACCCGCAGCCGGGCGAGGATGAATCGCTCAAGGCCGAGGCCGTCAAGCTTGCCAATGTCGAGGAGCTGCGGATCGCCGCCAGCACCGCCCATCAGGCCCTCATCTCCGAGGAATTCGGCGAGGAAGCCGACGCCACCACACTGGTGGACGCCGCGAAACGGACCCTGGAGCACGTCGCGGAACACGACGAGGAATTGGGATCGGCCGCCGCCAGGCTGGCGGAGGTCGGATTCCTGCTCAACGACATCGCCGGCGAACTGGCGAGCTACC
The DNA here is from genome assembly GCF_056397065.1 of Arthrobacter sp. 05N428_2. Lineage (NCBI taxonomy): Bacteria > Bacillati > Actinomycetota > Actinomycetes > Micrococcales > Micrococcaceae > Arthrobacter > Arthrobacter sp. 05N428_2. Next base: position 9,956 of record NZ_JBFTMR010000006.1, read on the forward strand.
AGGCCGCCCTCGACACCGAGGGCCCGGAACGCCTTGCCGAGATCGAAGACCGCCGGGCAGCGCTGGCGAAACTCGTGCGGAAGTATGCGCCCAGCATCGACGAGGTACTGGTCTGGACTGAGCAGGCCCGGGCGCGCTATGACGAGCTCCAGGACGACTCCACCCGGATCGAGGCGCTGGAAGCCGAGGTCGCCCGCTCCGAGACGGACCTCCGCAAGCAGGCCGCCGCCATCAGCAAGACACGCAAGAAGGCCGCCAAGGACCTCTCCGCCCGCGTCAGCGCCGAACTGACCGCGCTGGCCATGGCTGACGCCACCTTGGTGATCAACGTGGACCCCGGCGAACAACTGGGCCCGTTCGGAACCGACGAGATCTCCTTCCTCCTGCAGCCGCACTCCGGCGCGCCGGCCCGGCCGTTGGGCAAGGGGGCCTCCGGCGGCGAACTCTCCCGCGTGATGCTGGCCATCGAGGTGGTGCTCGCCGCCGTCGACCCCGTCCCGACGTTCGTCTTTGACGAGGTCGACGCCGGCGTGGGCGGCCGCGCGGCCGTCGAAATTGGCCGCCGGCTGGCGATGCTGGCCCGGCACGTCCAGGTCCTCGTGGTCACGCACCTGCCGCAAGTGGCGGCGTTCGCGGACCAGCACATCCGGGTCACCAAGACCTCGGTGCGCGGCGCGGGCGGGTCGACGGCGACCGGCTTCACCTCCAGTGACGTCCAGCTGCTGGACGAAGCCGAACGGGTCCGGGAGCTGGCCCGCATGCTGGCCGGGCAGGAGGACTCCGAGTCGGCCCGCGCACACGCCCAGGAGCTCCTGGACGACGCCAAGCTGTTGCCGCAACAGGCGTAACCGGGACCGTCGTCGTTGCCGGGACGGGACGGGACGGGCTCGGCCGCCGCAGGCCGGGCCGGGACTGGGATGACGATCACAGCGGTGTTTTGTCGAGGCAATGATCAATCGACGCTAGGAGGGCCGAAATGGTGATAGGCTCGAATTCCGTGGTGCAGCGATCAAATTCCCGTGTAAATTCCCGGTTTCCGGGCTCGTCCAAGACGACCAAACACATCTTCGTTACCGGTGGTGTGGCGTCCTCGCTCGGTAAGGGACTGACGGCTTCGAGCCTCGGTCACCTCCTGCGGGCACGCGGCTTGTCTGTAACAATGCAAAAGCTCGATCCCTATCTGAACGTGGATCCGGGCACGATGAACCCCTTCCAGCACGGCGAAGTCTTCGTGACCGACGACGGCGCCGAGACGGACCTCGACATCGGCCACTACGAGCGCTTCCTCGATGAAAACCTCGAGGGTTCGGCCAACGTCACGACCGGTCAGGTCTACTCCACGGTCATCGCCAAGGAACGCCGCGGCGAGTACCTCGGCGATACCGTCCAGGTCATCCCGCACATCACCGATGAAATCAAGCGCCGCATGCGGCTGCCGGCCGAGGTGAAGAACGCCCCCGACGTGATCATCACCGAAATCGGCGGCACGGTAGGCGACATCGAGTCGCAGCCGTTCCTCGAATCCGCCCGCCAGGTCCGCCAGGACATCGGCCGCGGAAATGTGTTCTTCCTGCACGTCTCACTCGTGCCGTACATCGGTCCCTCGCAGGAGCTCAAAACCAAGCCCACGCAGCACTCCGTTGCCGCGCTCCGCTCCATCGGTATCCAGCCCGAAGCGATTGTGATCCGTTCGGACCGCGAAGTCCCGCAGCCCATGCGCGACAAGATCGGCCGGATGTGCGACGTCGACATCGACGCCGTCATCGGTTGCCCGGACGCACCGAGCATCTACGACATCCCCAAGACACTGCACTCCCAGGGCCTGGATTCCTACATCGTCCGCGCCCTCGACCTGCCGTTCAAGGATGTCGACTGGACCAGCTGGGACAAGCTCCTCGACGCGGTTCACAACCCCAAGCACGAGGTGGAGATTGCCCTCGTGGGCAAGTACATCGACCTGCCTGACGCTTACCTGTCCGTGACCGAGGCGCTGCGTGCCGGCGGCTTCGCGAACAACACCAAGGTCAAGATCCGCTGGGTCCCTTCGGACGAATGCGAAACCCGCGAAGGTGCGGTCAAGTCCCTGGACGGCGTGGACGCGATCTGTGTTCCCGGCGGCTTCGGCATCCGCGGCCTCGAAGGCAAGCTCGGCGCCCTGAAATACGCCCGCGAAACCAAGCTCCCGGTCCTCGGCCTGTGCCTGGGCCTGCAGTGCATGGTGATTGAATACGCCCGCAACGTGGTTGGCCTCGAAGGAGCGTCCTCCTCGGAATTCGAACCGGACTCCAAGTACCCGGTCATCGCCACGATGGAAGAGCAGCTCGACATCGTGGAGGGCAGGGGAGACCTGGGCGGCACCATGCGCCTGGGCCTCTACGAAGCCAAGCTGGACGAGGGCTCGGTTATCGCCGAAACGTACGGCACCACCAAGGTCAGCGAACGCCACCGCCACCGCTACGAGGTTAACAACAAGTACCGCGAGCAGATCGCCGCCCAGGGCCTGGTGTTCTCCGGAACCTCACCCGACGGCAAGCTGGTGGAGTACGTGGAACTTCCCCGTGAAGTCCACCCGTACTACGTTGCCACGCAGGCGCACCCGGAGCTAAGCTCACGGCCGACCCGCCCGCATCCCCTGTTCGCGGGACTAGTCAAGGCCGCCCTGGACCACCAGCACGGCCCCGCCAAGCCAGCGGGGACTGCCAAGGCTGCTGCCAAGTCGGCTCCGGTAGAGTCCAAATAACTACCAACTGAATCAAAGGACGGCGCGATGCCCGGTAAGCCTGAGACCCCCAATGCTGCACGGCAGGTTTCGGATGAGCCGAGCCCGCGCCGTCTTTTGTCTTCGGAGAAGGTCTACCAAGGCCGGATCTGGGATGTTGTCAGCGACAGCTTCCAGCTGAGCGACGACGGCGAGCCCCTGGTCCGCGACTACATCGACCACCCCGGCGCCGTGGCCGTACTCCCGATGAACGACGACGGCGAGATCCTGCTGATCAAGCAATACCGGCACCCGGTCGGTATGGCCCTCTGGGAGATTCCGGCCGGACTGCTTGATGTCGAGGGTGAGGACTTCGTTGTTGGGGCGGCCCGGGAGCTCGCCGAGGAAGCCGATCTCGTGGCTGGGCGCTGGGACGTGCTGTCCGACTTCTTCAATTCACCTGGTTCCTCCAGCGAAGCTATCCGCATCTACCTGGCCCGGGACTTGAGCGACGTCCCCGGCCACGAACTGCACGTCCGCACCGACGAGGAAGCCGAAATCGAACTGCACTGGATTCCGCTCGACGACGCGGTCCGGGCAGTGCTGGAAGGGCGCCTGCACAACCCATCCGCCGTCGTCGGGATCCTCGCCGCCGCCGCGGCCAGGGCCGACGATTTCCGGGGCCTCCGTCCGGGCGACGCGCTCTGGCCGGCCCACCCCAGCCAGCGCTGATGACCGGGCTGCTGGCGGCCGAACCGCCCGCCGTCGAACCGGCCGCAGTCGGAGCTCCCGCCCAGCCGTCGGCTGCCCGGCCACCGACCGCCGTTGACCGGGCGATGACCGACTACCTCCAGCACATGGGGGTGGAGCGCGGTCTCGCCGCCAACACCCTGTCCGCCTACCGGCGGGACCTTGCCCGCTACGCCCGGCATCTCGCCGCGGCCGGACGACGCCGCCCCGAAGAGATCACCCGGCGCGACGTGACTGCTTTCGTCCAGGCCCTCGCCGATGGGTCCGACGGCGGCTCCGCCTTGGGCGTGCGCTCGACAGCCCGGACCGTCGTCGCGGTCCGTGGCTTACACAAGTTCTGGGCGCTGGAAGGTGTCACCCCGACCGACCCTGCCAGTGACGTACACCCGCCGATGCCGGGCAAACGGCTGCCCAAGGCCATCACGGTCGACGAGGTCACCCGCATCCTGGAAGCAGTCGGGACGGACACAGCCACCGGTCTCCGTGACAGGGCCCTGCTCGAGTTCCTCTATTCCACCGGTGCACGCATCAGCGAGGCCGTCGGCCTGGACGTCGACGATATCTCGCTGCAGGGGGACGGGGAACCCGGCAGCGCCGGTCCCGGAAGTGAGGGCCCCGCCATCGTCCGACTGTTCGGCAAAGGCTCGAAGGAACGGCTGGTGCCGCTGGGATCCTTCGGCGCGCGGGCCTTGGACGCCTACCTGGTTCGCGGCCGGCCGCTGCTGGGAGCCAAGGGCAAAGGCACCCCCGCGCTGTTCCTCAATGCACGGGGCGGCCGCATCAGCCGGCAAAGCGCATGGACCATCCTGAAGGCCGCGGCGGAGAAAGCCAACATCACCAAGGACGTCTCGCCCCACACGATGCGGCACTCCTTCGCCACCCATCTGCTCGAAGGCGGGGCGGACGTACGCGTCGTACAGGAGCTCCTGGGCCACGCTTCCGTGACCACCACTCAGGTCTACACGCTGGTCACGGCAGACACGCTGCGGGAAATCTATGCCGCAGCGCACCCAAGGGCGCTGGGCTGAGCCGCAGGCGCCTGCTCCAAGCCAGCACATGCGCGCGGTCGGGAAGACTTCGATTGCATCAGCCAGCTCATCCGCTTGCTGAGTGGGACCCCTTTAGCGACTCCGCGGTCCTTCGACGCAGGCGAACGTTCTCACTGACCGCACGGCGGGCCCAACTGTCAGCACCTGCGCCGGTCATGGCAGTTCGGCTTTGATCCCCCTTATATTGTCGGTGCCTCCTGGGATGCTGTGGGTATGGAAAGCAATGCGGCTTTGAGTGCGGAGTGCAGGGAGGTGGTGGCGGCTGTCGCCGCGTCGGCTGCTGCGCTTACTGCTTTGGTCGGCGCTGACCACTGTTCCGACGCCGATTCGTGGCGGGATGCCGATCCGTTGCGGGCCCGGGCGGAGGCATGCCTGGACGGTCTGGCCGAGGCCGCCCGCGGTGAGGCCCGGTTCGCGGCGCTGAAAGTCAGGCTGGCCGCCGAGTACGTGGCGGCGGCCGAGGCCCTGGCGGCGCCTGCGGCGTCCCTGCGGGAGCGTACCGTGCAGGAGCTGGCGGTGGTGGCCGAGGTTGCGTGTGTGTTGACGGTCAGCGAACGGACGGCGTCGGCGCTGCTGGCCGAATCCCGTGCGCTGACGACGGGCCTGCCGTTGACGCTGGCGGCGTTGCAGGCCGGGACGATTTCGTGGCAGCACGCCCGGGTCATCGTCGACGAAACGTCGGGCCTGGATCCGGCCGGGGCAGCCGGGCTGGAGGCGCACTTCCTGGACCCGGCCGGCCCGGACCCGGCGCGCGGTTGCCGGGCCGGGGAGCTGATCCCGGGCCGGTTCCGCGCCAAGGCCCGCGCCTGGCGGGAACGCCACCACCCGGTCAGCATCGAGGCCCGCCACACGAAGTGTGCGGCGGACCGGCGGGTCGAGTATGCCCCGGACCGGGACGGGATGGCCTGGCTCTCCGCCTACCTCCCCGCCGCCACGGCCGCGGGAATCTGGGACCGGACCACCGCCGCCGCCCGCGCCCTGCAGGGCCCCGACGAGGCCAGAAACCTCAGCCAGCTCCGCGCGGACGTCGCCGCGGGCTGGCTCCTCACCCCCGGAATGCCCGACAGCCTGACCGGCGTGACCGGTGGTGCGGGTGGGGGCGTGGCGGGTGGTGTTCCGTGGCCGCGGGCGCAGGTCCTGGTCACCGTCCCGGCGCTGTCGCTCCTGGGAGCCACGGAGGAACCGGCCGTGCTGGACGGGTATGGTCCGATCCCGCCGTCGATGGCCCGCCGCCTGGTCGCGGACGGCGCCGCTTCGTTCTACCGGGTCCTGACCGACCCGCGGGACGGGGCGCCGCTGGAGATCGGACGGACCAGCTACCGGGTCCCGAAGGCCCTGCGGCACTGGCTCCGGCTCCGGGACGGCAAATGCCCGTTCCCGGGCTGCAACAACCAATCCCTGGATAACGAGGCGGACCACCTGCTGGCGTGGGCCGACGGCGGCACCACCGGAATTTCAAACCTCGGCCAGCCGTGCCGCAAACACCACGGCCTCAAACACAGCACCGCCTGGACACCCACCGGAGCGAGTAAAGACCACCCGCCGGGCTGGACCTCACCGGCAGGGCGGCACTACGCCAGCGAACAGCAGGACTGGGAACCACCCCGTTGCCCCCCGGGCCTCTTAGCCGCGGACGCCGGCCCGGACCCCGGCCCGGACCAAGATCCCGGACCCAACCAGGACCTCGAAGAATCACTGCTCCCCAGGGACCCCTTCCCGGACTGGTACCTGTTCACGGCCGGCGGCTCCTCGTCCGCCTTGGACGCCGACGATGAATTCTTGCGGCCGTCATTTGAGGACACCTTGCGGACAAACTTCCGGTCCAGCGCGCCTGAACGACGAACTGCGTGTTATCCGGGCAAAGCGAGCACGGAACCGCGGCGGGTGGCGATTCGCCGGGGCGGTCTTCGATCTTGGCGTCGGTGTAAGAAACGACGCTTCACGGGACACTTAGGCATTAAGAACAAGTCATCCGATGTTCGGGGGAAACACTATGTTGGCTGCGAAGGAGCAGGACTTCATTGACCTGCACTCTCAACATTTCGCACGTGTCTACGGCTATATTGCCTGCCACATCAATGACCAATATCGGGCCGAGGAATTGGCGGCTGATGTCTTCAGGATCGCCTGGGAGAAGCAGCTTCCAGCGCTACCAGGCGTCGGCTGGCTGCTGGTGACCGCACGGAATGTGATCGGAAATGAGTACAAGGGCCGCCGGCGCCGCCAGGAGCTGGTCGACCGGCTCAAAGACGAAGCCCGCAGCCGCACGCCTGACTCAAACACTGCAGATCGGGACGCGGTGGCTGAGGTGCTCCTGCAGCTCCGGGAACGGGACCGCGAAGCCCTCATGCTCAGCTACTGGGACGATCTGACCGGCACAGAACTGGGCCAAGCCCTGGGCTGTTCGGCTTCGGCCGCCGCGGTACGCCTCCACCGGGCGCGCCGGGCTTTTGCCAAGGCCGCCCCCGCCGACCTCATGACAGAACGGATGGACTAGCCATGGACCGCATCGAACAGCTCATGAAAGAAGCTAAACCGCGGGTCGGAGTTCCGGGCGCGGCGCCGGGAGTCGCTTCCTTCCGCTCGATCGTGGTGTCCACGGATCCTAGCGCGGTCCACTTGGCGGGCGCAACGGCGGCGGGCCGTCCAACGGCGCGACGCACGGCCCTGCGGGCTGCGGCTGCGACGTTGGTGGCCGCCGCAGCCGTGGTCGGGGCAGTGGTCGTCGGCGGCCACCTGATGCCGCGGTCGGCGCCCGGGCCAGCCCAGACCGCCGCCCCGACCCCCGCAGTCTCCGCCCCCACAACGCCGGCCTCCCCAAGCCCCTCCGCGGCCACTCCCACCACATCTCCCACCCCAACGAGTACCGCAGCTTTGACCACCGGGGGAGTTGCCTGCACCCCGGCGAACATCGACCAGCTGCGCAACGATCAGCAGCGCCCGATCCTGCCCATTCCGCCGGCGGAGCAGCCTTACTACACCGTGCGCGGCTGCGCCGATGGCTGGCTCGCCTACTCCATTTCCGACGAGGGCGTGAAGGCCCTCCAACTCGACGGCGGGAACGCCTGGTTCAGGCTTGCCAAACTGCAAAACGGCCGGTTCCTCTGGGATATCCGGCAAGAATGGGCCGTCGTCTTCAACTGGGAGTTCCAGGCACTGAACAACCAGGGTCTTACGCCCCAGCAGGCGATGGACAAGGAGTTCGTGCAGAAGGGCATCCCGGTCGAACTACGGCCTCAACTGGTCGGCGTCGGCCCGGCCGTAGGGTAGGCCGGGTTTTCGGCGGCAGCTGCAGACGCAGCAGCTATAGGGTTGAGCACATGAAGTACACACCGGTCACCCTCTGCTTTATGTTGCGCGACGCGGGCAGCGGCACCGAAGTGTTGCTGGGCCTGAAGCGGACCGGCTTCGGCCTCGGCAAAATCGTCGGCATCGGCGGCCATGTGGAGCCGGGCGAGAGCGACGCCGAGGCCGTCGTCCGCGAGGTCTGGGAAGAGGCCGGCATCGTCGTGCTGGAGGAAGACCTGGCCCACGCCGGCGTCGTCCAGTTCGTTTTTCCGGCGAAGCCCGAATGGAATATGTCGTGCCGCCTCTTCACCACCCGCCGGTGGGCAGGCGAACCGGCGGAGAGCCCGGAGATCACCCCGGAGTGGTTCGACGCCGCGGCGCTGCCGCTGGAGCGCATGTGGCAGGACGCGGAGCACTGGCTGCCCCCCGCACTGGCAGGCCGCACGGTCGACGTCGTCGTGGTCCTCAACGAAGACAATGAGACCGTCGCTTCGGTGCGGTATTCCTCGACTCCTGGCTGAGAGCACGCCCCGCGCGACACAGGCCGCGAGTCGAACGGCGGTGCCCGCAACCCCGCGGCCCCGCCGGTAGCCTAGGGACCAGACACTCCGCCGCGGCGATCCAGTCATTCCTTCGCCCGGCGGCCGGCACACGCGGACCATTGGGGGCAGGACATGGACTCGAATATTCTCGACCTTCCGGGCGAGGACGATTATAACGACGAACCGTCGAAGCGCACCGGGGCGCGGCGGCGCTGGCCCTGGGCGGTGGGTGCCGTTGCCCTCGTCGCGGCGGCGTTCGCCGGAGGCGTAGCCGTGGCAGGAAACCTGGGAGCAGCGGACTCTGCCACCACCGCAGGCTCAACGGACTCCGTCTCGGCGCCGGCCGCGTCCCCGTCGCTCACGACGCCGTCATCACCCACCGTTGCGACGTCGGCATCGGTGCCGACCGCGCCGCCGTCGGCCGCCGCACCGACTCCTCCCGCCGCGTCCTGGCAGACCTTCACCAGCGCGGACGGAAGGGTCAGTTTCGAGCACCCGGCCGCCTGGCGGGTGGCCCCGCCGGCAGGCGCGGGGTCGGATGTGGTGGACGTTGACGTTTCGGATGAGGCGGGCATGGTGGTGGCGTCCCTCCACGCAGGGCCGTCCGGCGGGATCGGCGGTGCCTGCGAAGGACCGGTACCCTACACCGTTCTGGATTCGGTTGAAGTCGACATTCCGTACCAGCCCACGAAGGGTTCGGTCACGCCCAGGTTCGCCTTCCGCGCACTTCAGGAGGCAGACCATGTCACTGCGTCCTACGGACTGACCAGCATGGCGGCCGGGCAGAACGGCATCACGTGTATTTTCTACAACGTCGTCAACGGCCCCGCATGGTCGCCGCTCTTCTCCTTCGCCGACACCTTCCAAGTCAACGCCGGCGGCACCGAACAAGTCCCCAACCGCAAGGGCGCAAAGGCGTTCCCGTCGATGGACGCGGCCCGGGCCTACATGCAGACCCCCGAGTACCTGAACGCGAAGCGCATGCTCACGTCCGTGAAAATCACCGCGGGTTAGCTATCTCAGCGAGCCCCGACGGCTCCGATAAGCAAAGCGGGCCGGTCACCTTCAAAAGGTGACCGGCCCGCCGTCGTGCTGGGGGTGGTGCTACGGCACGTGCCGTTCTTCCACACCGTTGTATTCGCTCAGCGGGCGGATCAGCGAGTTTGCGTCCAGCTGCTCCATGATGTGCGCGGTCCAGCCGGTGATCCGGCTGGCTACGAACAGGGGAGTGAAGGTGGGGGTGTCGAAGCCCATCAGGTGGTACGTCGGACCGGCCGGGTAGTCGAGGTTCGGCTTGATCGCCTTCGCCTCATCCATGGCCGTCTCCAGGCCGTTGTAGAGCCCCAGCAGCTCCGGACGGCCGTAGTGCGCGACCATCTTGTCCAGGGCGGCCTTCATGGTGGGGACCCGGGAATCACCGTGCTTGTAGACCCGGTGTCCGAAGCCCATGACCTTCTTCTTCTGGGCCAGGGCATTTTCCATCCAGGCCTTTGCCCGGACCGCTGCCTCCTCGAGTGACTCCTCCTGCCGAATGCCGATCTCGTCGAAGGTGTGCATGACGGCCTCATTCGCGCCGCCGTGCAACGGCCCCTTCAGCGCCCCGATGGCTCCGGTCACGGCCGAGTGCAGATCCGACAGCGTTGAGGTGATCACCCGCGCCGTGAAGGTCGAAGCGTTGAAGGAGTGCTCGGCGTACAGGATCATCGAGACGTTGAAGGCCTCGACGACTTCCTGGACCGGCTCCTCGCCGAAGGACATCCAGAGGAAGTTCGCTGAGTAGCCGAGGTCGTCGCGCGGTTCCAGCGGTTCAACGGGCCCTTCCGCGTGCCGGCGGCGCTGATCGTAGGCGACCACCGCAGGCATCGCCGCGAACAAGTCAACGGCCTTGGCCATGTTGGCCTCGCGCGAGGAATCCTCGGCGAGCGGGTGCCGGGCACCCATCACCGACGCAGCCGTCCGGCAGACATCCATCGGGTGCGAGGTGAGCGGCAGCGCGTCGATGACCTGCTTGACCACCGGGTCCAGGACGCGGCCGGCGCGTTCCTTGGCGGTGAATTCGGCCAGCTGCTCGTCTGAGGGCAGCTCGCCGTTCCACAGCAGGTAGGCCACTTCCTCGAAGCTGCATTTGGCGGCCAGTTCCTGGACGGGGTAGCCGCGGTAGAGCAGGGAATTGGTGTCCGGGTTGACCTTCGAGACGGCGGTGTAGTCCACCACGACGCCGGCGAGGCCTTTCTTGATCTCATTTTCAGCCATGCTGAAACTCCTTTGTTCCTAACGCCTGTTGACCGGCCGGGGGCCGGAAGTCCGGTGGGGGTGTCAGCTGCCGGGGATCTGGAAGTTGAACACCCCGGTGTCAAAGCGGTTGTAGGCCTCGTAGTCGACGAGGTCGTAGAGCCGTGCACGGGTCAGCATGCTCGAAACCTGTGCCTCCTGGGTGCCGTCGGATTGGATCGATTCCAGAGTACGCTCAGCGGCGCCCATGGCACTACGGAGCAGCGTCACCGGGTAGATGATCATGTTGACGCCGACGCCGGCCAGCTCGTCCACGGTGAACAGGGCACTCTTGCCGAACTCGGTCATGTTCGCCAGGATCGGCACGTCCACCGCGTCGCGGATCGCCTGGAATTCGTTGAGGTCCTTCATGGCTTCGGGGAAGATCGCGTCCGCGCCGGCCTCGACGAGGGCCTTGGCGCGCTGCTGCGCGGCTTCCAGGCCGTCGGTGGCTCGGATGTCGGTGCGGGCCATGATCAGGAAGTTCGGATCCCGTCGGGCATCAGCTGCGGCCCGGATCCGCTTCGTGGCGGTGTCCAGGTCCACGACGTTCTTGCCGTCAAGGTGGCCGCAGCGCTTCGGGTTGAACTGGTCCTCGATGTGCAGGCCGGCCAGGCCGGCGTTCTCAAGCTCCTGGACGGTGCGCGCCACGTTCATCGGTTCGCCGAAGCCGGTGTCGGCGTCCACGATCGAGGGCAGGTCCGTCATCCGGGCGATCTGTCCGGCCCGGGTAGCCACCTCGGTGAGCGTGGTCAGGCCGATGTCCGGCAGGCCGAGGTCATTGGCCAGGACGGCGCCGGAGATGTAGACGCCGGCGAAGCCCTTCTCCTCGATCAGCCGGGCCGAGAGCGGATTGAACGCCCCGGGGAACTGCGCAATGGTGCCGGACGCCAGCAGCTCCCGGAAGCGGATCCGCTTCTGCTCCGGCGTGGTCTTCGAATACAACATTAGAAGAGTCCCTTCGGTGCGGCGGCCAGGTCGATCACGCCGTCGGCTGCCTTGATGTTGAGCTGGTCGAGTTCACCGGCGGCGAGCTCGGGAAGCCGCGCGGCGGCGGCGAGGAAGCGCTCGATTTCGTCTTCGGCGACGAGGCCGGCGGCGAGGGTACGGAACTTGTTGACGTACTGCTCGCGGGCGAACGGCCTGGCGCCCAGCGGGTGCGCGTCAGCGACGGCGATCTGGTCGGTGACGACGGTGCCGTCCTTGAGCGTGATCTCGACGGAGCCGCCGAAGGCCTTCTCGGCGATGTCCAGGGAATGGTAGCGGCGGGTCCATTCCGGGTCTTCGACGGTGGTCACCTTGTGCCACAGTTCCACGGTGTCCGGGCGTCCCGCGCGCTCCGGCGCGTAGGAATCGACGTGATGCCAGGCGCCGTCCTGCAGGGCCACCGCGAAGATGTACGGGATGGAGTGGTCCAGCGTTTCCCGGCTGGCCGTGGGGCTGTACTTCTGCGGATCGTTGGCGCCGGAACCGATCACGTAGTGCGTGTGGTGGCTGGTCTTGATCAGCACGGACGCCACGTTGGCCGGGTCGGTGACCTCGGGGTGTTCGCCGTGCAGCTTGCGGGCCAGGTCAATCCACGCCTGCGCCTGGTACTCGGCGGAGTGCTCCTTGGTGTAGGTGTCCATGATGGCGCGCTTGGCTTCGCCGTCCTCGGGCAGCGGCACGGTGTAGCTGGCATCGGGGCCGTCCAGCATCCACGCGATCACACCGTCCTCGCCCTCGTAGATCGGCACCGGGGAGGTCTGGCCGCGGATGGCGCGGTCGGCGGATTCAATCGCCATCTTGCCCGCGAAGGCCGGGGCGTGGGCCTTCCAGGTGGAGATCTCGCCCTTGCGGGACTGCCGCGTCGCGGTGGTGGTGTGCAGCGCCTGGCCGATCGACTGGAAGATCGTCTCGACGTCGAGACCCAGCAGGGTACCGATGCCGGCGGCGGCGGAGGGGCCCAGGTGGGCCACGTGGTCGATCTTGTGCTTGTGCAGGCTGATGGCCTTGACCAGGTTGACCTGGATCTCGTAGCCGGTGGCGATACCGCGGATCAGGTCCTGGCCGCTGGCGCCGACGTGCTGGGCAACGGCGAGGATCGGCGGGATGTTGTCGCCCGGGTGGGAGTACTCCGCAGCGAGGAAGGTGTCATGGTAGTCGAGTTCCCGGACCGCGACGCCGTTGGCCCACGCCGCCCATTCGACGGCGACGCGCTCGTCGATGCCGAAGACCTTCGAACCCTTGCCGCCGGTGGTGGGGCCGTGGGAAAGCGCCTGGGCTCGCGCCGCGACGATGGGGGCGCGGTTCAGGGAGGCGATCGCCACCGAGGCGTTGTCGATGATGCGATTGATCACCATGTCGGTGACCTCGTCGGAGACCGCGACGGGATCAGCGGCCACCTTGGCGATCTTGTAGGCGAGCTGGTCCTCGCGGGGCAGGTTTTCTTCGCTCTTGTAGACGCGGACGTGGTGTTCCTTAACCATGATGCTCCTTCTGGTGAGGTACGTGGGTTGCTTTGACGTGGGAAAGGCTACGGTGCAGATGAAGGGTGGTGGCAGCTTCGGCGAGCCGCGGGTTGCCGGCGGCGATCGCCTCGGCGATCGCCGCGTGCTCGGCCGCAGCTGCGGTGAGGCGCGCGGCGTCGTCAGCCGCGAGTCGGCGCACCCGGACCAGATGCACACGCAGGCTGCGCATGGCCTGGGCCAAGTAGGCGTTTGAGATCGCGGCGTCGATGGCCGTGTCCAGCCGCCCAACCAGGCCGTAATAGTCATGCCGGGCCGGGTCCGTGCCGCTGATCAGCTCCGGCGCTCGCAGCAGTTCGCGCCGCAGCTGCTCAAAAACTGCGGCGTCGCCGCGTTCGGCCGCGAGGGCGGCGGCCTTGCCCTCAAGCGTTTCGCGCAATTCGAAGAGCTCGTCGATGTCCTCGAGCGAGATGTCGGTGACGACGACGCCGCGGCCGCCGGCCGTCGTCGTCAGCCCCTCGGCGGTGAGTCGGCTCAGCGCTTCCCGGAGCGGCGTGCGCGAGATGCCAAGCCGCTCGGACTGCTCGACCTCGCCGAGGACGGTTCCGGGTGCAAGACGCCATTCGATGATGTCGTCGCGCAGGGCCGCGTAGGCCTTGTCGCTGGCGCGCATGCTGGTCTCCTTCCTCGGCTAACCCCCTCAGTGTATACACAATCCCACCGTCGGCCTAGCTCTTTCGGCAAATCCCGTCTAACGAGCGGCTTTCTGTATACATAACCCTTGCCTTGGGGGCCGGGGCCGGGCTACCATGAGCTGCATCACAACGTCGTGGACGGGATTACTTCATGGTCACCAAAAGCTACCGGGACAGCTACCAGCGCAGCGTTGAGCAGCCGGAGGACTTCTGGCTCGAGGCCGCGGCCAAGGTCGCCTGGAGCACGCCTCCGACCCGGGCCCTCGACTCAGGCCGGGCGCCGCTCTACGACTGGTTCCCCGACGGGGTCCTGAACACCTGCTACAACGCCCTCGACCGCCACGTAGCGGAGGGCCGCGGAGCGCAGGACGCCCTGATTTACGACTCCGCCATGCTCGGCACGCAGCAGCGTTTCAGCTACGCCGAACTCACCGAGCTCGTCGCCCGCTTCGCCGGCGTCCTGCGCAGCCACGGCGTGGGTAAAGGTGACCGCGTGGTGATCTACATGCCGATGATCCCCGAGGCCGCCATCGCCATGCTCGCCACCGCCCGGCTCGGCGCCATCCACTCGGTGGTCTTTGGCGGCTTCGCGCCCAAGGAACTCGCCGCCCGGATCCGGGACGCCACCCCCGCCGCCGTGGTCACCGCCTCCGGCGGGATCGAACCCTCCCGCCGGATCGAATACCTGCCGGCCGTCGCCGAGGCGCTCGAACTGGCCGGCGCTCCTGACACCCCCGTGCTGGTCAAGGAACGTGATGGCTTCGCTGCCTCCTGGGCCGACCACGCCGGCTGGCTGGACTGGGACACCGCCATGGCGGCGGCCGAGCCGGCTGCCCCGGTCGACGTCAAGGCCACGGACCCGCTCTACATCCTCTACACCTCGGGAACCACCGGGGCGCCCAAGGGAGTGGTCCGGGACAACGGCGGCCACGCCGTCGCCTTGCGCTGGACGCTGGAAAACATTTACGACGTCGGCCCTGGCGACGTGATGTGGACAGCCTCCGATGTCGGCTGGGTGGTGGGTCATTCCTACATCGTTTACGGGCCGCTGCTGGCGGGAGCCACCACGGTGCTCTATGAAGGCAAACCGGTGGGCACGCCTGACGCCGGCGCGTTCTGGCGTGTTATCCAGGATCACAAGGTCAACGTCCTGTTCACCGCGCCCACCGCCCTGCGGGCCATCCGGAAAGCCGACCCCGAGGCCAAGCTACTTGAACAGTACGACATCTCCAGCCTGCGGACCCTGTTTGCCGCCGGCGAACGCCTCGATACCGACACCTTCCACTGGGCCTCCGGCGTACTGGGCGTTCCGGTGGTGGACCACTGGTGGCAGACCGAGACGGGCTGGGCCATCTGCGCCAACCCCCGAGGCCTCGACGGGCTGCCGATCAAGGCCGGCTCGCCGAGTGTTCCGATGCCCGGGTTCAAGCTGCGGATCCTCGACGGCTCCGGCGAGGAAGTCGAACCGGGCACCGAGGGCAACATTGTCCTGGGCCTCCCGCTGCCGCCCGGTACTCTGGCCACCCTCTGGCGCAACGACGAACGCTATATCTCGTCCTACCTGCAGGCTTTCGAGGGCAGCTACGCCACCGGCGACTCCGGCTACCGCGACGAGGACGGCTATCTCTTCGTGATGGGCCGGACTGACGACATCATCAACGTCGCCGGGCACCGGCTCTCCACCGGCGCCATGGAACAAGTGATCGGCCAGCACCCGGCTGTCGCCGAATGCGCCGTGATCGGACTCGCCGACCCGCTCAAGGGCCAGCGCCCCAGCGGCTACGTGGTGCTCAAGACCGGCGTGGACGTGCCGGAGGACGTCCTGGTCAAGGACCTGATCGCCCTGGTCCGCCGGGACATCGGCGCCGTAGCGGACTTCAAGCACGTCACGGTGGTCGAGGCGCTACCGAAGACCCGGTCCGGCAAGATCCTGCGGAAGACGATGCGCCAGATCGCCGACGGGGACGACTATGTGGTGCCCTCCACGATCGAGGACGCCGGCGTAATCGACCAGCTCCTGGGGACGCTGCGGCCCGCTGCCGGAGGGGAGCGGCCCGCCTAGGGCCCGGAGGATCAGGGCCCCGGAGGATCAGGTGCCCGGAGGATCAGGACCCCGCGCGGCTCCAGCGGTATTCCTTTTCGGGCCGGCCCGGGGCTCCGTAGCGCGCGGTGCGGGACACCAGCCCGGCGTCGGCTAGGTACTCGAGGTAGCGGCGGGCCGTCACCCGGGAGATGCCCAGCGCCGCCATCACCTCGCTGGCCGAGACCGCCCCGGACTGCAGTTTCATGAAGCCCTGTACCGAATCAAGGGTGGGGCCGGACAGGCCCTTGGGCAGCGGCAGGTCGGAGGGCGCCCGCAGGCTCGCGAAGGCCTGGTCTACATCGCTCTGCGACGCGCCCGTCCCGGCACCACCAGGCCCGGGGGAGGCCAGCTGCTCGCGGAACAGCCGGTAGCTGCCCAGTTTGTCCGCAAACGTGGCGTAGGTGAAGGGCTTGATCAGGTACTGAACGACGCCGGTTGCCACGGCGCTGCGGACGATGTTCAGCTCGCGCACCGCTGTGATCGCGATGATGTCGGCGAAGAGACCGGCAGCGCGCATCCGGCGGGCGATGTCCAGTCCATGCAGGTCCGGCAGGTTCATATCGAGCAGGACCAGTTCCACGGGCTGGCCGGCGGCCAACAGCTCCGTCATCAGGCGTAGCGCCGACTGGCCGTCAGGGGCGGAGCCGGCCAAGCTGAAACCGTCCAGCCGGCCGATGTAGGCAGCGTGCGCGGCGGCCGCGATCGGCTCGTCTTCGACGACGAGTACGCGGATATCGCTCATAGCTGTTCCTCTGTTGTGCTGCCTGTGTCCGCCGCGTTGCCCGTCACGGCGCTCAACCCTTCGCCTGCCGCGGCGGCGGGAGCCGCCGGCAGGGTGACGCGGAACAGAGCTCCGGCCGGGCTGGTGATTGTCATGGTACCGCCCAGACGGTGCACCGCCTGCCGGACCAGCGCCAGCCCAAGCCCGCGCCCGAACGGGCCGGACGCCTTAGTGCTGAAGCCGTGCCGGAAGACGTCCTCCACCGCAGCCGGATCAATTCCCGGACCGCTGTCCTCCACCGAGATCTCCACGGTGCCGCCCTGGGCCACGACGGACAGCTCCACCAGCCGTGGCGGCGGCGCATCGGCGGCGGCGTCGATTGCGTTATCGAGCAGGTTGCCCAGGATGGCGACAAGGTCCTGGACGGCCAGTCCGGCCACGGCCGTGGAGCCCCCGGTCGTCAGGATGAGTTCAACGCCGCGTTCATGCGCCTGGGCCGCCTTGCCCATCACGAGCGCGCCGAGCACCGGCTCCTCGATGGAACCGACCAGGTCATCGGTGAGCCGCTGGGTCAGCTCCAGGTCCTTCGTGGCGAAGTCCAGGGCCTCGGCGCCGCGGCCGAGCTCCATCAGGGACACCATCGTGTGCAGCCGGTTGGCGTGCTCGTGGGTCTGGGCGCGGAGGGCGTCGGAGAGCGTCCGCATGGTTTCAAGCTCACTGCCCAGCGATTCGATCTCGGTGCGGTCCCGGATCGTTGCCACGGTCCCGAAGACGGGCGGCCCGGACGGCGACTTGCCGGATGCTGCCTTGCCCGAAAGTGCGTTGCCGGACGGCGCCGGGCGCTGGCGGCCGGCACGGGTGCGGGGGCCCACCGCCGGGCCCTGGTTCACTACCAGCACCCGCGGGCCGGTCAGGTGGATTTCGTCCCGGACGGCGCGGCCGGACTCGAAGAGCTCCCGGAGGCTCGGGGCCAGCGGCAGTTCGGCCAGCGACGGCGCGTCGCCGCCTTGGACTCCGGGAGCATCGCCGTCGGCCGGGCGTGGCGGCACCCCCAGCAGCGCCGCCGCCTGGTCGTTGTACATCACCACTTTGCCCTTGGGATCGATGAGGATCACCCCTTCGCGGACCGAATGGAGCACCGACTCGTAGTAGGCGAACAGCTGCGCGAGCTGCTCCGGGCCCCAGCCGCGGGTCACGCGGCGCAGGTAGCGCCCCAGCACCCAGGAAGCCGCCGAGCCGGCCGCCAGCAGGGCTGCGGCGATCGCAAGCAAGGCGGGCAGCCGGCCGGAAAATGCCACGTCCACAGTGCCCACCGTCACGCCCGCGGCCACGAGCGCGCGGACCTTGCCGGCAGAATCCTTGACCGGGGCAATCGTGCGCACCGACGGCCCGAGGGTCCCGGCCATGACTTCGGTGAAGACCTCGCCGTTGAGGGCGGCGTCGACCGAGCCGATATACGGCTTGCCCAGCTCATCCCCGCTGGGGTGGGTCCACCGGGTTCGGTCCGGCGCCATGATCGTGATGAAGTCCGCGCGGGCGTCCCGCATCACCTGCAGGGCGTAGGGCTGGAGCCGCGCGGACGGGTCCGGCGCTGCCGCTGCCTGCAAGACGAGCGGATTGTCCGCCACGGCGGTGGCGACGCCGGCCATCCGCCGCCCGGCCTCCTCGTACGCGTGGTCGCGGGCGTCCACGAAGGTGGCCGTGCCCACGACCGCCGTCAGGGCCAGCATGAACAGCAGGTGGGCCACAAACAGCCTGCGGGCGATGCTCCAGTGATGGATCAACCGGACCTTCCATGTTCAATATGAACGCAACGGTGATGCGCGTCACTTCCTGCCCAATGATTGGGGAACACGCAGAACGGACGTGATGCGCAACGAGTGCCGCATCGAAGTCCAGCCTATCCAAGGAGAAACACCATGGCCTCTCAACGAGGAGAGTCAGCGGCACTTGCCGCGGCGCCGGTCAAGAAGCGCAAGGGGCTGGACAAGTCCCACTACCTGTACATCGCGGTCATCGTGGCCGTCGTCCTCGGCGCCCTCATCGGCCTGATGTTCCCCGAGGTCGGCAAGTCGCTCAAGCCGCTCGGCGACGGCTTCATCAAGCTGATCAAGATGATGATCGCCCCGGTGATCTTCTGCACCATCGTCCTGGGCATCGGCTCGATCGCCAAGGCGGCCACCGTCGGCAAGGTCGGCGGCCTGGCCCTCGGCTACTTCATCGTCATGTCGACCTTCGCCCTGGCCATCGGCCTCGTCGTCGGCAACCTCATCCACCCGGGCACCGGCCTCAAGCTGGCTCCGTACGACCCGAACAAGAAGGCCGCCACCGACAGCACCGTCGACTTCCTGCTCGGCATCATCCCCAGCGACATCCCGGTCCTGCCGACCCTGCTCGCCGCCATCCTGGTCGGCTTCGCGCTGCAGAAGATGGGCCCGCAGGGCACCCCGATCCTCAAGGCCATCGGCCACGGCCAGGCCCTCGTCTTCCGCATCCTGATCATGGTCATGTGGCTCGCCCCGGTCGGCGCCTTCGGCGCCATCGCCGCCGTCGTCGGTGCCACCGGCGTCCAGGCCATCATCGGCATGGCCACGCTGATGGTCGCCTTCTACCTCACCTGTGCCGTCTTCATCATCGTGATCCTCGGCGGCCTGCTCCAGGTTGTCTCCGGCGTCAACATCTTCCGCCTGATGAAGTACCTGGCCCGCGAATACCTGCTGATCTTCTCCACCTCCTCCTCCGAAGCGGCGCTGCCCCGGCTGATCGCCAAGATGGAACACCTCGGTGTCTCCAAGCCGGTCGTCGGCGTCACCGTCCCGACCGGCTACTCCTTCAACCTCGACGGCACCGCCATCTACCTGACGATGGCCTCGCTGTTCGTTGCCAACGCCATGGGCACGCCGCTGGACCTCGGCGCGCAGATCTCGCTGCTGATCTTCATGATCATCGCTTCCAAGGGCGCCGCCGGCGTCTCCGGCGCCGGCCTCGCGACCCTGGCCGCCGGCCTGCAGGCCCACCGTCCCGAGCTGCTCGGCGGCGTCGGCATGATCGTCGGCATCGACCGGTTCATGTCCGAGGCCCGCGCGCTGACCAACTTCACCGGCAACGCCGTCGCCACCATCCTGATCGGCACCTGGGTCAAGGAGATCGACGGCGGCCAGGTTGAGCGTGTCCTCTCCGGCGCCGCACCCTTCGACGAGCAGACCATGATCGCCGGCCACTCCGCGGTCCAGCCTGTCGACGAGCCCGCACCCCAGCCGGTCCCGGCCAACGCCTAAGGAGCGCCCCGCACCAACCAAGAACCGCCCGGACGCAGCCGCTGCGTCCGGGCGGTTTTCCATGCCCGGACGGGATGCCATCAGGCAACCTTCCACCTCTACCAGAGGGTCAAGGCGCGCGGAACGGCGGTTGTCAAGGTCCGCGGAATACCGTGTCGGGGGCTGTAACCTTGGGAGGAATAACGTAACGATCCGCGCCGGGCGGCCGGATCGGGCACGAAAATCACCGTCATCGAAAGTGTGGATAGATACGTGAGCAGCGAACAGGGTTCAGCCACTCTGGAAGGCACCGAACTCGACCTGGACGACGCCATCATGGGCCCCACCGGGCGCCCCCAACGCGACTTCCCGGAGCCTGCGCCGCTGTCCTCCCACGGCCCGGCGCGGGTTATCGCCATGGTCAACCAGAAAGGCGGCGTGGGTAAGACCACGTCCACCATCAACCTGGCCGCGGCCTTGGCCGAATACGGCCGCCGGGTGCTGCTGGTCGACTTCGATCCCCAGGGAGCCCTCTCCGCGGGCTTCGGAACGAACCCGCACGAACTGGACCTCACGGTCTATAACGTACTGATGGACCGCAAGGTCGACATCCGCGACGCCATCCAGAAGACCGGCGTCGAAAACGTTGACCTGCTGCCGGCCAACATCGACCTCTCCGCCGCGGAAGTGCAGCTGGTGAACGAGGTGGCCCGGGAACAGGTGCTCGACCGGGCGCTGAAAAAGGTCGAGGACGACTACGACGTCGTCCTGATCGACTGCCAGCCCTCGCTCGGGCTGCTCACCGTCAACGCACTGACCGCGGCGCACGGCGTCATCATCCCGCTGATCTGCGAATTCTTCGCCCTGCGCGCCGTCGCGCTGCTGGTCGAGACGATCGACAAGGTTCAGGACCGGCTGAACCCGGGACTGCAGGTCGACGGCGTGCTCGCCACCATGTACGACGCCCGCACCCTGCACGGCCGCGAGGTCATCGCCCGGCTCGTGGAGGCCTTCGGTGACACGGTCTTCGAAACCGTCATCAAACGCTCCATCAAGTTCGCCGACGCCACCGTGGCCGCCGAACCGATCACTAGCTACGCCGCTAACCATCCCGGCGCCGATGCCTACCGCCGCCTGGCCAAAGAGCTGATTTCGCGCGGCGGCGCCCCCTAGCCAGGGCCGTGACGGCTACAGGCACCCCCACAGCGCAGCCGGAGCTCGCTCCGCCCGGGAAGAAGCCCGGCTTCGAGGTCCGGCTGGCCAACTTCACGGGTCCGTTCGACCTGCTGCTGGGACTGATCTCGAAGCACCAGCTGGACATCACCGAGGTGGCCCTGGCCACGGTCACCGACGAGTTCATCAAGTACATCAAGGGGCTGCAGCGGCTGGGGGAGGACTGGGCCCTGGATGAGGCCAGCGAGTTCCTGGTGATCGCCGCCACCTTGCTGGACCTTAAAGCCGCCCGGCTGCTGCCCGCCGGCGAGGTCGAGGACGACGAGGATATCGCGTTGCTGGAGGCCCGCGATCTGCTGTTCGCCCGGCTGCTGCAGTACAAGGCGTTCAAGCAGGTTGCGGGACTCATCGACGCCACCCTGGAACTGGAGGGCCGGCGCTACCCGCGCCAGGTCGCCCTGGAGGGCCATTTCGCGGCGCTGCTGCCGGAACTGGTCTGGAAGCACAGCCCGCAGGAGTTCGCGGCGCTGGCCGAAGCCGCGCTGAAACCCAAGGAAGCAGCCCCCACCGAGGTGGGCCTGGCGCATCTGCACGGCACGCCGGTCAGCGTACGGGAGCAGGCCGAAATCATCGGCTTCCGGCTGCGGCTGGGCAAGGCGCTGACCTTCCGCGCCCTGATCGCCGACGCTGAATCCACCCTCGTGGTGGTGGCCCGGTTCCTCGCCCTGCTGGAAATGTTCCGGGACAAGGCGGTGACCTTCGACCAGCTGCTGCCACTCGGCGAGCTGTCGGTGCAGTGGAGCGCAGCGGCCGAGGACTGGAGCAGCGAGAACCTGAGCGAAGAATACGAGGAGCAGCCATGACCGAACGAGTGTCTGACACCTCGCCCGCCACCGGCCCGGACGCCGGGCCGGACGTCGCGAACCTGCCCGGCGGAGCCCGCGCCGCCCTCGAAGCCGTCCTGATGGTGATCGACGAACCGGCGACGGCGACCCAACTTGCCGCCGGCCTGAACCTGACCGTCGACGTCGTCGACGGCCTGCTCGGGGAACTGCAACGGGAGTATAACGGCTATACTGGTAATGCCCCGGATGCGGACGACGCCAGCGCGTGTACAAAGACAGCTGGTTTCAGTGCCGCCCCCCGGGGTTTTGAATTGCGGAACATCGCCGGAGGCTGGCGGATCTACTCCCGCGCCGAGTTCGCCGACGTCGTCGGCGGGTTTGTGCTGGAGGGTCAAACGGCCAGGCTGACGCAGGCGGCGCTCGAAACGCTCGCCGTTATCGCCTACCGGCAGCCAGTTTCCAGGGCGCGGGTGTCGGCAATTCGGGGGGTCAACGTTGACTCCGTGGTGCGGACGCTGACCCAGCGCGGACTGATAGAGGACGCGGGACACGATCCTGAGTCCGGAGCCGTCCTGTACCGCACTACGTCGTATTTCCTCGAACGCATGGGAATCGGCTCGGTGGCTGAGTTGCCGCAGCTTTCACCCCATCTTCCGGGGCTTGAAGGCATTGCAGAGTATTACGACGCAGGAAGAATGTAGGCAGGAACGCTGCCTACGCAAAGAGTATCCAAACGAAGGACGGGTCATGACACAGGCGGGACGCCAGGGTTCACCACGTAACGGTTCGGGACGCACCAGCGCCGGACAACAGGCAGCGCGCACCCAGGGTGCCGGCGGCGCCGGCCGCGGCCAGCGCGACTTCACCAAGGGCGGCGGCGACCGCCCGTTCAAGCGCCCCAAGCCGCGCGAAGAAGCATTCGTCGATCCGGACCTGAACCCCGGCGGCGGGGTCTCTGACCCCGCCGAGCGGAAGGGCGCCAACCCGGCGGAGCGAAAGGGCGGCGGCGCAAAGGCCGCGGCCCGCAAGGCGGCCGCCCGCAAGCCCGGCGCCGGCAAGGTCCCCGGCACGCCCGGTGCCCTCAAGCCCAAACCGCGGATCGGTGCCGGGGCAGCCAAGGCTGTCGGTTCCCGGGCCTTCGGCGGCGAACGCTTCGGCCAGAGCCTCGGCCCCGTCCGGAAGCCGGCCCGCAAGCGCGGCCCGCGCGCCGAGGTGCCCCAGTCCGAACTGCACGACGCCGACGGCATCCGCCTGCAGAAGGTCATGGCTTCCGCCGGCGTCGCCTCCCGGCGCGTGTGTGAGGAAATGATCGCCGAAGGCCGCGTCGAGGTAGACGGCCAGGTCGTCACCGAGCTTGGCATGCGCGTCGACCCCAAGTCCGCCGTGATCCACGTGGACGGCCTGCGCATCCAGCTGGACGAAAACATGGTCTACATGGTGTTCAATAAGCCCAAGGGTGTCGTCTCCACGATGGAGGACCCGGACGGCCGGCCGTGCATCAGCGACTTCGTCCGCAACCATCACGGCGAACGCCTCTTCCACGTCGGCCGGCTCGACGTCGCCACCGAGGGGCTGCTGTTGCTGACCAACGACGGCGAGCTCGCCAACCGCCTGACGCACCCGTCCTATGAGGTCCCCAAGACCTACCTCGTCCAGGTCCGCGGGCCGTTCCCGCAGGGCGTCGGCGCACAGCTCAAGGCCGGCATCGAACTCGAAGACGGCATCGCCTCGGTGGATTCCTTCCGGCTCGTCGACTCGACCCCGGGCCACGTGCTGATCGAGGTCGTGCTGCACTCCGGCAAGAACCGCATTGTGCGGCGGCTCTTCGACGCCGTCGGGTTCCCGGTGCTGCGCCTGGTCCGCGTCAAGGTGGGCCCCATCGGCCTGGGCGACCAGCGCCAGGGCAGCATCCGCAACCTCGGCAGGCAGGAAGTCGGCCACCTGCTGGCATCCGTGGGGCTGTAGGGCATGTCCGCATTTCGCACTCACGGCCGCGGCCACCTGAACGGGCCGGTGGTGGTCGTGGGGACCGGGCTGCTGGGAACCAGCATCGGGCTGGGCCTCCGCGGCCGCGGCGTCGCCGTCTTCCTGACCGACCCGTCGCCAACCAACCAGGCCGTCGCCGTCGACATCGGCGCCGGCCTGCCCTTGGCGCGCCTTGACGGCGAGGCGCCCGAACTCGTCGTCGTTGCCGCGCCACCGGACGTGACGGCCGACGTCGTCGCCCGCGCCCTCGCGGAATACCCGCAGGCCGTTGTCGCCGACATCGCCAGCGTCAAGGCCGGCATCCAGGCGGAACTGCGTGACCGYGGTGCCGACCTGGGCCGCTACGTCGGCACGCACCCGATGGCCGGCCGGGAAAAGTCCGGCCCGGTGGCCGCCCGCGGCGAACTGTTCACCTCTATGCCGTGGGTGCTCTGTCCCTCTGCCGAAACCCGGCCCGAGGCCCTGCAGACTGCGCGCGCGCTGGCCACGGACCTTGGCGCCGTGGTCTCCGAATTCGGCGCCGAAGAACACGACGAAGCCGTGGCGCTGGTCTCGCACCTGCCCCAGGTGATGTCTTCGCTGGTGGCGAGCCGGCTCCAGGGCACACCCCTGCACGCCCTCTCGCTGGCCGGAAACGGGCTGCGGGACGTGACCAGGATCGCCGCGAGCGATCCCACGCTCTGGGTGCAGATCCTCGGCGCCAACGCCGGCAAGGTCGTGGAGATCCTGCACGGCGTCCGCGAGGACCTGAACCGGCTGATCGGAACGCTGGAGGATCCGACGGCGCCGGGCGCCAGGCTGGACCTCGCGCAGCTGATCAGCGAAGGCAACGCCGGCCAGTCCCGGATCCCGGGCAAGCACGGCGGGCCCCCGCAGGCCTACTCCTGGCTGACCGTCCTGGTGGACGACACGCCCGGACAGATTGCGAAGCTCCTGACCGAGATCGGCGAGATCGGCGTCAACCTCGAGGACCTCCGGCTGGACCACTCCTCGGGGCAGAATGTCGGCATGGTGGAAATCTCCGTGCTGCCCAACAAGCACGAACTGCTCATCGAAGCCCTCAACGACCGCGGATGGCGGGTACTCCAGTAATGACCCAGGAACTTATCGAAACTGTGGACGTCGTCCGCCCCGGAAAAAGCCTCGTCGTGGCGATCGACGGACCCTCCGGCTCGGGCAAATCCAGCGTCAGCAAAGAGGTGGCGCGCCGGCTTGGGCTGTCGTACCTGGACACCGGCGCCATGTACCGGGCGCTGACCTGGTTTTGCCTCGACAGCGGCACCGATCTGGCGGACGCCGAAGCCGTCGAAGCCGCAGCGGAGGGCCTTCCCCTCGAAATCAGCACCAGCCCGCAGGAAGAGTACGTCCGCGTGGCCGGGGCCAACATCACCCTGGCCATCCGGGAGCCGCGCATCTCCGGCTCCGTCAGCGCCGTCGCCACCACGCTCGGGGCACGCACCGAACTGATCCGCCGGCAGCGCGAGCTGATCGAAAAGCACCACCGCCGCATGGTGGTGGAGGGCCGCGACATCACCACCGTCGTCGCGCCCCATGCCGAAGTGCGCATGCTGCTCACCGCCAGCGAGGAAGCCCGGCTTCGCCGCCGCGGAATCCAGCTCGGCGGCAGCCAGAACGCCGAACAGCTCGCGGCGCAGGTCACGGCGCGGGACGCCAAGGACTCTACGGTGGTGAACTTCACCCAGGCCGCCGACGGCGTGGTGACCCTGGACTCCTCGGAGCTCGACTTCGCCCAAACCGTCGAGGCGGCGCTCGGGATTGTGCACACGGTCATCAACCATACGGCGCTCAATCGTGACTGAGCCCGGAGCCGGGGCGCAGCGTCCGGGCCGCTGGTTCCTGGACGGAACCATGGCTTGGAGCCGGCCGGTCGGCTGGACCCTGGACCACTTGGTGTACCGGACCACAGTCATGGGCCGAGCCAACGTTCCCGCGGCCGGTCCGGTGATTTTCGCCGGCAACCACATCAGCTTCCTGGACGGTCCGGTGATGTTTGGCGCCGCGCCGAGGCCGATGCATATCTTCGTCAAGAAGGAGATGTTCGCGGGCCTCCCGGGCCTGGTCCTGAAGGCCTCCGGCCAACTGGCGGTCGACCGCGCGGGGGACCGGGCGGCGTTGCACCGGGCCAAGAACATCCTTGACGCCGGACGGTGCGTCGGGATCCTCCCCGAAGGCACCCGGGGGAGCGGACAGGCGGCGACGATCAACAACGGGGTGGCCTGGCTTGCGTTGAACTCGGCGGCCACCGTGATCCCGGTGGCCATCCTCGGAACGAGAATCGGCGGCGAGCACCTCAACACGGTTCCCCGGCCCGGCCGCAGGCTGCATGTCAGCTTCGGCGGTGCCCTCACTGTCAACCGCAGGCCCGGAGAGACCGGGCGTGCTTCAATGGACAGGGTGGGAACCGAGATCCGCGCAGCTTTGGCGCGGCACGTCCAGGACGCAATTCAATGCAGCGGGCAGCGCCTGCCCGACGCGGATTCCCCGCAAGAACTTCAGACAGCAGTAGCCGGGACGCCGGCAGATCACCACCTAAGGAAAGTGCAATGAGCGATACGACTCAAACCCCCGGCCATTTTGGCGCCGGTGAAGACGAATACACGCCCACCGGCACGGACCAGGTGGCGGAGCATCTCGCTGCCCTGGACGACGAGGAAGCCGACCTCCGCGCGGCCTCGCTCCGGGCCGGCCTGGACGACTACGAGCTGGACGAGGAAGACGCCGCCCTGTTGAGCGGCCGCTACGAGGACGAGGACTTCGACGGCCCGGTCAAGCTTGACCCGGTGCTGGCCATCATCGGCCGCCCGAACGTCGGCAAGTCCACTCTCGTCAACCGCATCCTGGGCCGCCGCGAAGCCGTGGTCGAGGACACCCCCGGCGTC
This sequence comes from Arthrobacter sp. 05N428_2, assembly GCF_056397065.1. Taxonomy (NCBI): domain Bacteria; kingdom Bacillati; phylum Actinomycetota; class Actinomycetes; order Micrococcales; family Micrococcaceae; genus Arthrobacter; species Arthrobacter sp. 05N428_2. Next base: position 36,661 of record NZ_JBFTMR010000006.1, read on the forward strand.
ACCCGGGACCGGGTCATGTACTCCGCCACCTGGAACGGCCGGAACTTCACCGTGGTCGACACCGGCGGCTGGGAGCACGACGCCCGCGGCATCCACGCCCGCGTCGCCGAGCAGGCCGAGATGGCCGTGGAACTCGCCGACGCCGTGCTGTTCGTCGTGGACTCGGCCGTGGGCGCGACCGCCACGGACGAAGGCGTCATGAAGATGCTGCGCAAGTCCAAGAAGCCGGTCATCATGGTGGCCAACAAGGTCGACGACTTCGCCCAGGAGGCCGACTCGGCTGCGCTGTGGGGCCTCGGCTTCGGCGAGCCGTACCCGGTGTCCGCACTACACGGTCGCGGCGTCGCCGACCTGCTGGACCACGTCATGGACACACTTCCCGAGTTCTCCACGATCGAAGGCCTCGAGCGCAGCGGCGGCCCGCGCCGGATCGCCCTGATCGGCCGACCGAACGTCGGCAAATCCTCGCTGCTGAACAAGCTCGCCGGCTCCGAGCGCGTCGTCGTCGACAACACCGCCGGCACCACGCGCGACCCGGTCGATGAGTTCATCGAACTCGGCGGCCGGACTTGGCGCTTCGTGGACACGGCCGGCATCCGGCGCCGCCAGCACATGGCCCAGGGCGCCGACTTCTACGCCTCTTTGCGCACCCAGAGCGCGCTCGAAAAGGCGGAGGTCGCCGTGGTGCTGCTCGCCGTCGACGAGGTGCTCAGCGAGCAGGATGTGCGCATCCTGCAGCTGGCCATCGAATCCGGCCGAGCGCTGGTGCTCGCGTTCAACAAGTGGGACCTGCTCGACGACGAACGCCGCAGCTACCTGGAACGCGAAATCGAACAGGACCTCGCCCACGTGGCGTGGGCCCCGCGCGTGAACATCTCGGCTAAAACCGGCTGGCACAAGGACCGGCTGGTCCCGGCCCTGGACACCGCGCTGGAGAGCTGGGACAAGCGCATCCCCACCGGTCGCCTCAACGCGTTCCTTGGCGAGCTCGTGGCGGCCCACCCGCACCCGGTCCGCGGCGGGAAGCAGCCGCGCATCCTCTTCGGCACCCAGGCCTCGAGCCGGCCGCCGAAGTTCGTGCTGTTCACTACCGGCTTCCTGGACCCCGGGTACCGCCGTTTCATCACCCGACGGCTCCGCGAGACCTTCGGTTTCGAGGGCACGCCGATCGAGGTCAACATGCGGGTCCGGGAAAAGCGCGGCAAGAAGCGCTGATTCGGCGCGCGCCCGCCGGGGGAGAAAGTTCCCGTGGCACAAGTCAAAATGTCACGGGCACCCTCCGGCATCGTGTAAGCTTTTGGAGGTGGTTCGGCCGGACTGCTCAGATGAATTCTTTTGGTTCGCCAAGTGAAGCATCGGGAGCGGAGAACGGCGGGACCAGCGGGCTGTAGCGCAGCTTGGTAGCGCACTTGACTGGGGGTCAAGGGGTCGCAGGTTCAAATCCTGTCAGCCCGACCAACAGAAAGTACCCCGCCATTCCGGCAACGGAATGGCGGGGTTTTCTGTATCCCGGAAGGGGCTACCCAGGCAGTGCGAACTTTCAGGCAGTACCTACTTCAGGAAGCGCGAGGTCCGCCGGTCGGCGAGGATCTTGCCTTTCGTCTGGCAGGTGGGGCAGTACTGCAGCGAGGTGTCAGCGAACGACACCTCCCGCACCGTGTCACCGCATACCGGGCACGCCTCGCCGGTCCGTCCGTGGACCCGCATATGGCTGCGCTTCGCATCCTTCAGCTCACTCGGGGGTTTCCCGCGGGCTTCCGCCACCGCAGTCCCCAGAATCTCGTGGATCGAGTCGTAAAGACGCTGCACGGCCGGCCGGTCCAAGGAGCCGGCGACCGCGAAGGGCGACATTTTGGCCGCGTGCAGGATCTCGTCGCTGTAGGCGTTTCCGATCCCGGCCATGATGGCCTGGCTGCGCAGCACACCCTTGATCTGCTGGGAACTGCCGGCCAAGATCACGGCCAAGGCGTCGACGTCGAACCCCGGGCTGAACGGGTCCGGACCGAGCGCCGCAACGCCGGGAACGTCGGACGGATCCCGGACCAGATAGACGGCCAGGCTTTTCTTGGTGCCGGCCTCGGTCAGATCCAGGCCCAGCGGACCGGTTCCGCTCGAAAACGAGAGCCGCGCGGCAATGTGCCCGCTGCCCATTTTCAGCAGCGTCCCGGTGGGGGTTTCGGTGAAGCGCACCCAGCCCGCCCTGGCCAGGTGGAAGACAAAGTGCAGGCCGCCGGCCTCAAGATCCACGAACTTGCCGTGCCGGCTCACTCCGGTCACGGTCCTGCCCTCCAGCTCGGAGAGCGGCGGATCCGCGGTCTTGAGCACCGCGAAGGAGACAATCTGGACCTTCGCCAGGACAGTTCCGCGCAGGCGCGCATCCAAAAAGTCCGCCAAGGCTGCCACTTCCGGTAGCTCAGGCATGGGCAATTCCTTCCAGAACCGGTGCTGGTGCCGCCATGGCCCCATCATGCCAGAGTCCTCCCGGCCCCGGACGGATATGCCTATACTTTCAGCGGCGGCCCGATCGGTAGGCCGCCGTCGACCTTGGTGATTGACCCGACGAAAGGCCCGTCATGAGCAACATTCCCGCAGACCTGTCCTACACCGCCGAACACGAATGGATTACCGCCCCGAACGCCGATGGCGTCGTGCGCGTCGGGATCACGGATTTTGCCCAGGACGCCCTCGGGGACGTCGTCTACGCCCAGATGCCGGAGGTCGGCACCAACATCAGCGCCAATGACGTCGTCGGGGAGGTCGAATCGACCAAGAGCGTCAGCGACATCTACGCGCCGGTCAGCGGCGAAGTGGTGGCCCGCAACGAGGCACTGGACACCGATTCGGCCCTGATCAATTCGGATCCGTACGGCGAGGGCTGGCTGATCGAGATTAAGCTCGCGGAGGCGGACGCCGTCGAGTCGTTGCTCAGTGCATCGGAGTACGAACAGCAGGTAGGCTAAAGCTAAGGTCCACGGGACGCGTTACCGCGCCGGGGGACCGATTACCGGATCTGCCAGGCTTTTCCGGACGGTATGCGTTGTTTGCAGGGGGGACACCTGCAACGAATGAGGAGGACTCAATGGTTGGGCACGGACAGAACGACACCGGTGACTACGGCGCGGGTGGCGTGAAAGCCTCGGAGACCACGTCGATCCATCTCACTCCCGTGCGCGATGAGCCCACCATCACCCCGAAAGTCTCGGCCGACGAGCGTTCGTCGATCGAGTCGCTGCCGGCCGGGTCCGCCCTGCTGGTGGCACACAGCGGCCCCAACTCGGGCGCCCGCTTCCTGCTCGATTCGGATGTGACGACGGCGGGCCGTCACCCGGACGCCGACATCTTCCTCGACGACGTCACGGTTTCGCGCCGGCACGTCGAATTTCGGCGCACGGCGCGCAGCTTTGAGGTGGTCGACACCGGGAGCCTGAACGGCACCTACGTCAACCACGACCGTGTCGACAGCGTGGAGCTGAAGTCCGGTAATGAGGTGCAGATCGGCAAGTTCCGGCTCACCTTTTACCTCAGCCCTGCCCGTACCGCAGGCAACGTCTGATATCGGGGCAGTTGCCGGTGGCCATGGCACAAGCCGAACGGCGCGGACCCCAGGTCCTGAACATCGGGGAGGTCCTGGCTCAACTGAGCGATGACTTCCCCACCATGACCGCGTCAAAAATCAGGTTTCTTGAAGAAAAGGGACTCATCAACCCGCAGCGGACCCCGGCGGGCTACCGGCAATACTCCGAGAGCGACGTTGAACGGCTCCGTTTCGTGCTGGCCCTGCAGCGCGACCAGTACCTGCCGCTGAAGGTGATCAAGGATTACCTCGACGCGATCGACCGCGGCGAACGCCCGGACAATCTGCCCCCGGGCGTCACGGTCTCGCCGCGGATCGTTTCCGCGGAACTTGCCTCGGAGCTGAACAATCGGGTGCGCATGCTCAGCGAAGAACAGCTGCGCGTCGAGTCCGGGGCCAGCGTCCCGTTGCTCGAGTCGCTCCTCAGCTTCGGCCTGATCGGGCATGTCAACGGAAGTTTCGACGAACACGCCCTGCAGGTAGCCCGCGCGTGCGTGCAGCTGGAAAGCCACGGCTTGGAACCCCGCCACCTGCGGCCCTTCCAGGCGGCCGCGGACCGCGAATTCGGGCTCGTGGAACGGGCGGTGGGCACCCTGATGTCACGCAAGGACGCCGCCTCGCAGGCCCGCGCGGCCGAAGCGGCTCGGGAGATCAGCGAGCTCTGCCTCTCGCTGCACCGGGCCCTCGTCCAGGACCGCATCTCGAGGATGGACAGCTGATGATTGAGGTGGAAATCGTAGGCGTGCGGATCGAGCTGCCGTCCAACCAGCCACTCGTCCTGCTCAAGGAGCTGCACGGGGAGCGCCATGTACCCATCTGGATCGGCACCCCGGAGGCAAGCGCCATCGCCCTGGCCCAGCAGGGTGTGGTCCCGCCGCGGCCCATGACGCACGACCTGCTCGTGGACGTCGTCGAGGCGCTGGGCCACACGATCGTCAGCGTGAACATCGTCGCGGTGGAGGACAATATCTTCTACGGCCAGCTCCAGTTCGACGACGGCACCACCGTCAGCTCGCGGGCCTCGGATGCCCTGGCACTGGCCCTGCGCGCGCGATGCCGGATCTGGTGCGCGGACGCCGTGATGGAGGACGCCGGTGTGCGGATCACCGAGCACGACGACGGTGAGGATACCGAACCCGGGCCCGCCGTCGACGAAGAGGGTGAGTTGCGGCGCTTCCGGGAGTTCCTCGACGACGTCGAACCCGAGGATTTTGCCGGCTGAAACGGCCCAAAGCTTAAAGTCGAGGTCGAAACTTTCGACACGCCCCGGGAATAGCCCCGACGTCTTTGACCTTGGGCCCCGGCAGGCCTAACGTCGGAGGTACAAGTTCCCATTGCATACAACAGCCGCGCAAGTCACACTGGACAGTGCAGCCGGATCCGGACGTACACGGATGATTTTAGTGCCGTTCCGACCGACGCCTGTCCCGAAGAACGCGCTGTTGCTGCAAGTTCCCACGGGAACTCATGACAAGGAGGATCCACGTGAGTCCGAAAGGCGAAGCAGGCGAGCTCAAGCAGGCCTCGACGGCAGGTGTTGCTGTGCCCGCAAGCGGTGCCCAGGGCCTGCTGTTCACCGAAGATCTTCCGGTCCTGGACGAAGACGCGGGCTACCGCGGCCCGACGGCGTGCAAGGCCGCCGGAATCACGTACCGGCAGTTGGACTACTGGGCCCGCACCGGACTCGTCGAGCCTGCAGTGCGCGGCGCCGCGGGCTCCGGCTCGCAGCGGCTCTACGGCTTCCGTGACATCCTCGTGCTCAAGGTCGTCAAGCGTCTCCTCGACACCGGCGTCTCACTCCAGCAGATCCGCACCGCCGTCGAACACCTCCGCGAGCGGGGGGTCGAGGACCTTGCCCAGATCACCCTGATGAGTGACGGCGCCAGCGTCTACGAATGCACCTCGGCGGACGAGGTCATCGACCTGGTCCAGGGCGGGCAGGGTGTCTTTGGCATCGCCGTCGGCCGGGTCTGGCGCGAAGTCGAGGGGAGCCTTGCCGCCCTGCCGAGCGAACACGCCACGGACCAGTCCTTTCCGGACGACGAACTCAGCAAGCGCCGAGCCGCCCGGAAAATCGGCTAGCGCACAGCCCACTACTTAAAAGCAACGCGGGGTCACTTCGCGCCCATCGTGCACGTCATGATGGCCGCCAAGTGGCCCCGCGGTGCTGTGGTCAGCGCCGGCTGCGGTTGCGGACCAGTCCAGCCGCATCGCCCGGAGCGGCGGTCTGCAGCAGGTTCTCCAGCAGCGCGTCGAACAAGGCGGCTGCATTCTTGGCGGAATCGCCCGGCCAGTGGTGGACCGAATGGGCCGCGCCCTGGATCTGTTGCCAGTTGGCCTGCTCCGGGATGTGCGGAGACAGCAGCAGTTCGCCGAACATGGACTGCATCTCGGAGAGCCGGAAGCTGTGTTCCGAAGAGCCTGAACGCACCCGGTTGGCGACGATGCCGGCAGGGGAGAGCCCCGGCGCAAATTCCTGCCTGAACAGCTGGATGGCGCGCAGGGTGCGCTCCGTTCCCGCGACGGAGAACAACCCGGGTTCCGCGACCAGGGTGACCTTGTCGCTGGCCGACCAGGCCATCCGGGTCAGCCCGTTGAGCGAGGGCGGGCAATCGATCAGGACCAGCTCGTATTGCCCGGCGCCGGCCAGCACCGAGGAGAGCCGGCGCAGGTCGCGGCGGCCCAGGTCGGGCCGGTCATAGATCCCGGTGTACGCGGACCCGACGGCGACATCCAGGACGGGCGCAGCTGCGCCGTTGGAGCTGCCGGGGGAGCCCGCGGGGCCGTGCTCCACCCAGCCGCTGGGGACTACGTTGTCGGCGAGGCGTGCCCGTCGCGGGGCCTTGAGCATCCGTCCGATGTCCAACTGTTCGCCTGGGCGGACACCGAGGGCTGTGCTGGCATCCGCGTGCGGGTCAAGATCGACCACGAGGGTGGAGATGCCGGCTGCGAGTGCGGCCGACGCGAGTCCGGTTGTCACGGAGGTCTTGCCGACACCGCCTTTGAGGCTGCTGATGCTGACTACTTGCACTTGAAAAACCAATACCTAACGCCGGTTGCCGGGACGGGGTCATGCCGGCCCGTGCGTTCCTTGGGCCGGGGGCGTGCATGCGCAACCCACGCATTCATCATATGTTGATGCGCCGGCTAAACCCGTCTCATCCGGCCCGGCGACCCTCCCGGTGGCCGGGAACCATGCCGGACGCTCCCGGAAGGCCGGTGATCTCCTTACTGCACCCGAAATGAAGCATAATGCTGTGATGGTCGACACATTCATTTGTGTGTGTGCGCACAGGTCTTAGAAACTGTGACAACTTACCGACCGCTCGCAATGATGCAGGAGAAGTATGTTTTCCAAGATTCTGGTGGCTAACCGCGGCGAAATCGCGATCCGTGCCTTCCGGGCCAGCTATGAGCTGGGTGCCAAAACGGTTGCGGTGTTTCCTACCGAAGACCGTAACTCCATCCACCGCCAGAAGGCCGACGAGGCGTATCTGATCGGCGAGGAGGGGCACCCGGTCCGGGCGTACCTCGACGTGGACGAAGTGGTCAGGGTCGCGAAGGAGGCGGGCGCCGACGCGATCTACCCCGGCTACGGCTTCCTCTCCGAGAACCCCAACTTGGCCCGCGCGGCAACGGCCGCCGGCATCACCTTCGTCGGTCCGCCGGCGGAGGTCCTGGAACTGGCCGGCAACAAGGTCGCCGCCCTCGAGGCCGCCCGCAGGGCCGGCGTGCCGGTGCTTAGATCCAGCCAGCCTTCCAAGGACGTTGACGAGCTCATCGCCGCCGCGGACGAAATCGGGTTCCCCATCTTCGCCAAGGCCGTCGCCGGCGGCGGCGGGCGGGGCATGCGCCGGGTGGACACCCGTGAGGCGCTGCCCGAGGCCCTGCAGGCCGCGATGCGCGAGGCCGATGCAGCCTTTGGCGATCCCACCATGTTCCTGGAGCAGGCAGTGCTGCGGCCGCGGCACATCGAGGTCCAGATCCTCGCCGACGCCGAGGGCAACGTGATGCACCTCTTCGAGCGCGACTGCTCCATCCAGCGCCGCCACCAGAAGGTCATCGAGATTGCCCCCGCGCCCAACCTGGACGAGGGAATCCGGCAGGCGCTCTACCGGGACGCCGTGAAATTCGCCAAGGCCTTGAACTACGTCAACGCGGGCACCGTGGAGTTCCTCGTGGACACCGTGGGTGAGCGGGCCGGCCAGCACGTCTTCATCGAGATGAACCCGCGCATCCAGGTCGAGCACACCGTCACCGAGGAAGTCACCGACGTCGACCTCGTCCAGGCGCAGCTGCGCATCGCCGCCGGCGAGACCCTCGCCGACCTGGGCCTCTCGCAGGAGACGGTCAAGCTTCGGGGCGCCGCGCTGCAGTGCCGCATCACCACCGAGGACCCGGCGAACGGCTTCCGTCCCGACGTCGGCAAGATCACCGGCTACCGTTCGGCCGGCGGCGCCGGTGTCCGGCTCGACGGCGGCACCGTGTACTCGGGTGCCGAGATCAGCCCGCACTTCGACTCGATGCTGGTCAAGCTGACCTGCCGCGGCCGCGACTACCCGACCGCCGTCGCCCGCGCCCGGCGGGCCCTCGCCGAGTTCCGGATCCGCGGCGTGTCCACCAACATCTCCTTCCTGCAGGCCGTACTGGACGATCCGGACTTCGTCGCGGGCGACGTCGCCACCTCGTTCATCGACGAACGCCCCGGACTGCTCAAGGCGCGGGTCTCCGCGGACCGCGGCACCAAGCTGCTGACCTGGCTCGCCGAGGTCACGGTCAACAAGCCGAACGGCGAGCTCACCGTGCACAGCGACCCGGCGGACAAGCTTCCGGCCCTCGCCGAAGGAGACGCCCCGGCGGGGTCCCGCCAGCGGCTGCTCGAGCTCGGGCCGGAGGGCTTCGCGAAGGCCCTCCGCGAGCAGGTGGCGGTCGCCGTCACCGACACCACCTTCCGCGACGCGCACCAGTCACTGCTGGCGACCCGCGTCCGTACCCGAGACCTCGTGGCGGCCGCCCCCGCCGAGTCCAGGCTGCTCCCGGAACTGCTCTCCGTCGAGGCCTGGGGCGGCGCGACCTACGACGTCGCCCTGCGCTTCCTGGGCGAGGACCCTTGGGACCGCCTGGCCGCGCTGCGCAAGGCGCTGCCGAATATCTGCCTGCAGATGCTGCTCCGCGGCCGGAACACCGTCGGGTACACGCCGTACCCGGAGGAGGTGACCGTGGCGTTCGTCAACGAGGCCGCCGCGACCGGCATCGATATCTTCCGCATCTTCGACGCCCTCAACGACGTCAACCAGATGGCCCCCGCCATCCGCGCCGTGCGGGAGACCGGCACCGCCGTGGCCGAGGTCGCCCTCTGCTACACCGCGGACATGCTGGATCCGGAGGAAACCCTCTACACCCTGGACTACTACCTGGAGCTGGCGCAGAAGATCGTTGACGCCGGCGCGCACATCCTTGCCATCAAGGACATGGCGGGGCTGTTGCGCCCAGCGGCCGCCGCACGCCTGGTGACGGCCCTGCGGGAGCGGTTCGACCTGCCGGTCCACCTGCACACCCACGACACCGCCGGTGGCCAGCTGGCCACCCTGCTGGCCGCCGTGGATGCCGGAGTGGACGCCGTGGACGTGGCTTCGGCCTCACTGGCCGGTACCACCAGCCAGGTCTCCGCCTCGGCGCTGGTCGCGGCTTTGGCCCACACACCCCGCGACACCGGCCTGAGCCTGGCCAACGTGTGCGCCTTGGAACCCTACTGGGAGGCCGTGCGCCGCGTCTACGCCCCCTTCGAATCGGGCCTGCCAGGCCCCACAGGCCGGGTCTACCAGCACGAGATCCCCGGCGGTCAGCTCTCGAACCTGCGCCAGCAGGCGATGGCGCTGGGCCTGGGCGAACGCTTCGAAGCGATCGAAGACATGTACACCGCGGCGGACCGCATCCTGGGCCGGCTCGTGAAGGTCACGCCCTCCTCCAAGGTGGTCGGCGACCTGGCCCTGCACCTGGTGGGCCTCAACGCGGACCCGGCGGACTTCAACGAGAACCCGCAAAAGTACGACATCCCGGACTCCGTCATCGGCTTCCTCTCCGGCGAATTGGGCGACCCGCCCGGCGGCTGGCCGGAGCCGTTCCGGACCAAGGCCCTGCAGGGCCGCAGCGTCAAGGTCCGCGACGCCGAACTCAGCGCCGAGGACAGCGAGGCCCTCAAGGGCGACTCCAAGACGGTGCAGCAGACGCTCAACCGTTTGCTCTTCGCCGGTCCCACCAAGGACTACCAGAAGAGCGTCGACACCTACGGCAACCTCTCGGTCCTGGACACCCGCGACTACCTGTTCGGGCTGCAACGCGGCGCGGAGCACGAGATCGAACTGGAGAAGGGGGTCCGGCTGATCGCCTCGCTGGAGGCCGTGTCGGAGCCGGATGAGAAGGGGATGCGGACCGTGATGTGCACGCTCAACGGCCAGTCCAGGCCGGTGGTGGTCCGTGACAGGTCCGTGGTGAGCAACGTCAAGGCGGCCGAGCGGGCCGACGCCTCGCAGCCGGGCCAGGTGGCCGCGCCGTTCGCCGGTGCCGTCACCCTGACCGTCAAGCCGGGCGACGCGGTTAAGGCCGGGGAAACCGTCGCGACCATCGAAGCGATGAAGATGGAGGCCTCGATCACGACGCCGGTGGCCGGCACCGTGGCCCGGATCGCCGTCAGCGCCGTCGAACAGGTCCAGGGCGGTGACCTGCTGCTGGTCGTCGAATAGCGGCAGCGGCATCCAGCAGAAAGGGCTCCTCCGGCTGCGGCCGGGGGAGCCCTTTCTGGTCTGAGTGGTGCAGGTCTTCGTTGTGCAGGTGAGTGTGGTGCGGGCGTCTCAGGCGTGGGTGGGACGCTTCGCGGCGTACATCTCCTCGACCACGTCCTCGTAGTCCTTCATCACCTGGGCGCGCTTTACCTTCATGGACGGGGTCAGGTGGCCGGAGGCCTCGGTGAAGTCCGACGTCACGATCCGGAACGACTTGATGGCCTCGGCCTGGGAGACGGACTGGTTCGCCTGGTTGATCAGCTCCTGGACCGCCGCCATGACGGCGGGGTTCCCGGTGGCCTCGGCCAGCGTGGTGGACGCCGGGAGCCCGTGGCGCTGCAGCCAACCCGGGAGGGCCTCCTCATCGAGCGTGACGAGGGCGCCGATGAAGGGCCGGTTGTCGCCCACCACGAGGACCTGCGAGACGAGCGCGTCGGCACGGATCTGGTCCTCCAGCAGCGCCGGCACCACATTCTTGCCACCGGCGGTGACGATGATTTCCTTCTTCCGGCCGGTGATGGTCAGGAAGCCCTGGTCGTCGAGCTGGCCAATGTCGCCGGTGCGGAACCAGCCGTCCTCGAAGGCCTCGGCAGTGAGATCGTCCCGGTTGAAGTAGCCCCGCATCACGCAGACGCCTTTGGCGAGGATCTCGCCGTCGTCGGCGATCTTCACGGCGTTGCCGGGGATCGGGGCGCCGACGGTGCCGATCCTAATCAGCGACGGCGTGTTAACGGTGACCGGGGCGGTGGTTTCCGTCAGGCCGTAACCTTCGAGGATCTGCAGGCCGACGCCCTGGAAGAAGTGCCCGAGCCGTTCGCCCAGCGGGCCGCCTCCGGATACGGCGTGCGCGACCTCGCCGCCCATCGCGGCGCGGAGCTTGCCATAGACCAGCCGGTCGAACAGGGCGTGCTTGAGCCGAAGGCCCGGGCCCACCTTGCCTGCCTGCCTGGCCCGGGAATAGGCGATGGCAGTTTCCGCGGCCCGGTGAAAGATGGCGCCCTTGCCGCCGTCCTCGGCCTTGGTCAGGGCCGAGTTGTACACCTTCTCAAAAACCCGCGGCACCGCGAGGATGAACGTGGGCCGGTAGCTTTGCAGATCCGGCAGCAGGTTCTTGATGTCGGGGGTGTGCGCGACGGTCACGCCGGCCGCCACGGCCAGGACAGAAATGAAGCGGGCAAAGACGTGCGCCAGCGGGAGGAACATGATGGTCCGGGCGTGCTCGTTGACAGTCTGGCCCAAAGAGGTGGCCAGCACGTTGTCGGACAATTCCACGAAGTTTCCGTGGGTCAGCTCGCAGCCCTTGGGGCGCCCGGTGGTGCCCGAGGTGTAGATGATGGTGGCGAGATCCTGCAGGGACGCCTGGCTGCGCCGGGCCTCGAGTGCCTCGTCGCTGATCGCGGAGCCGGCCGCGCGGACCTCGTGGAGGCCGTCCCCTTCGAGTTGCCACACGTGCCTTAGCCCGGTCAGGCCCTCGGAGGTCGCGGCCTGCCGGATGATGTCCTCGTGGTGGGCCGACTCGCCGAACGCCGCGACGGCGCCCGAGTCGCCCAGGTTCCAGGCAACCTGCGAGGGGGAGGACGTTTCGTAGATCGGGACCGAGACGGCGCCGGCGAACCAGATCGCGAAGTCGACGAGAGACCATTCGTACCGGGTGCGGGACATGATGCCGACACGGTCGCCGGCCCCCACGCCGCTGGCCATCAGGCCCTTGGCGAGCAAGGATACGTCGGCCAGGAAATTAGTGGCCCGGACGTCCTGCCACTGGCCGGCGGCGTCAAGCCGTGAGAACAGGGCAGGATTGGATGCCTTGGCGGCCTGGCGCAGGACCAGGTCCGTCACGTTCGTTTCCGGCGGGACGGTGACCAGGGGCGGGACAATGATTTCTCGCACGATAGCTCCTTTGATATCCATAGACCCGCAAGGGGGTACGACCAACCTTAGTAGGTGGCCCGTGGCGGGTGTGTTCAATTTCACTACTGGTGAGTAACTTTATGGTCCCGACCGCCGGTCGTGCCACCCGGGCCGCCCCCGGGTGCCCGCGGAGAATGACCTGGCAGACCATAGAATGAGGAACGATGCACACACCAACACCCGGCCGGCGGCCGGCCCTCAGCGCATGACAGCCGCCTGGCGGAGCAGGGCACCAGGCCACCCCGGCCCGGCGGGGGGCGGACGTTTCCGCGAGCACCTGCGGCTCGGGCGCAGGGGACTGGCGATCGGCGTGGACATTGGGGGCACCAAGGTGGCGGCCGGAGTGGTGGACGCCGAGGGGCGCATCCTCAGCCAGGCCCGACGGTCCACCCCCGGAAGCGACCCGCGCGCCGTCGAACGGGTGATCGTCGAACTCGTCGAGGAACTGGGGCGCGGCCACCGGATCTGGTCGGTGGGCATCGGCGCCGCAGGCTGGATGGACCTGGACGGGTCCACCGTGCTGTTCAGCCCGCACCTGGCCTGGCGCAACGAGCCGCTGCGGGACAACCTGCAACGCATGCTGCGGCGGCCGGTGCTGCTGACCAACGACGCCGACGCCGCCGGCTGGGCGGAATGGCGCTTCGGCGCGGGGCGGGGCGAGAGCCGGCTGGTCTGCATCACCCTGGGCACCGGAATCGGCGGCGCCATGGTGATGGACGGCAGGCTGGAACGGGGCCGGTTCGGTGTCGCCGGCGAATTCGGCCACCAGATCATGGTGCCCGGCGGCCACCGCTGTGAATGCGGCAACCGCGGGTGCTGGGAACAGTATGCCTCCGGTAACGCGCTCGGGCGCGAGGCGCGGGAACTGGCCGACGGCAACTCGCCGGTGGCCCAGGAACTGTTGAAGGCGGCGGACGGCCGCCCCGAGCGGATCACCGGAGCGATCGTCACCGGGCTTGCCAAAGCCGGCGACCCCGCCTCGCGGGAACTCCTCGAAGATGTCGGGGAGTGGCTCGGCCTGGGGCTGGCGAACCTGGCCGCTGCCCTGGACCCGGGCACCCTCGTCATCGGCGGGGGCCTCTGCGACGCCGGTGACCTCCTCCTGGCCCCCGCACGGAAGGCCTTCGCGCGTAACCTGACGGGCCGCGGCTTCCGCCCGGCCGCCGCGATCGAACTCGCGGCGCTGGGCCCCAACGCGGGGCTGATCGGCGCCGCGGACCTCTCCCGGGTCAGCAGCCGGATGCGGGGCTAGCGGGTCCGAAGCTCGGCGGCCCCGGGCCGGCTAGACCCTGGCTCCGTCGTCGTGCTCGTCCTTTTCCTGCGGCAACTTCATGATCAGGAACACCACCGACGCCGCGAACGCCACCACCATGCCGGCCACCGCCAACGGTGGCGCAGTCCGCCAGAAGATGGCGGACAGCAGCAGCGCGATCGGGCCGCCGACGGCCCCCAGCCATGCCAGCACGGTCATCGGGTCCGATCCGGCCAGGGTGGGAGGCTCTTCGGGAATGAAGTCGCCCTCGTCCTCCGGCTCATAGTCCCGCGGCCCGGGCAAGGCATCTCCATCGCCACCGCCGTCACGGTGCTGGCCAACACCGTCCTGCGCGGCCGGGCGGCCGGCATGGGGTTCCGGCGGGGGCGGGGCTGCGAGGCCGAGCGGGTCGAAGTCGCGGAAAGTCCGTGCGGCGGGGGTCCCGTCGCCAGGGCCGCCGAGGCCTGAGTCGGTGGCCTCGAGCCTGGCGACCAGATCCAGCCAGACCGCGTCGTCCTGGTTGGCGCTGGAGTCCGGGTCGGGGGAGCCGGAGTCGGATTTAGTCATCTGCCGTTTCCTTCCGGCTGGTGCTGGTGGCACCGGGGTTTTGCCCGTCCACGACGGAGCGGATGAACTCGGCCGTGCCGCGGAAGATCCGGGGCGCGTCGTTGTCCAAGGTAGCCACGTGGTAGCTGTTCTCCAACCTGATGACTTCCAGCGGGGCGTTGCTCAGCCCGCGGCGGAGGGCGGCCACGCTGGCGTCGGAGACGACGTGGTCCACGGCGGAGCGGTAGACCCGGACCGGCGCCGTGATCCGGGGCAACAGTCGGAGGGTGTCCCTGAACATCTTGTTCAATTCGTGGGCCGCCGCCACCGGGGTGCGCGGATACGCGCCCTCATCGACGCCCGCCTTGAGGATGTCATTGGCGATTGCCGGCGTGCTTTTGAGCACGAACTTCAGGATCCCGGCCAGCGGCGCGCGGGGATCGTCGATAACCAGACCGGGGTTCACCAGGACCGCTCCGGCGACCGGGCGGGTGGCCGCCAGCCGCAGCGCCAGGGCCCCGCCCATCGAGAGGCCGGCCACCACCACGTGCTCGCACTCCGCGGCCAGCTCCAAGTAGGCTGCGTCGATCCCCGCGTGCCACTCCTGCCACCGTGTCCGGGCCAGTTCCTGCCAGCTGGTGCCGTGCCCGGGCAGCAGCGGCATCCGCACGGCGTATCCGGCGGCGGCGAGGGACTCGGCCCATTCCCGGACGCCGTGCGGGCTGCCGGTGAATCCATGGGAGACCACGACGCCGGTCCGGGGACCGGCGCCGGTAAACGGGCTGCTGAAGGGTGAGTGGTCCGGTGCTGTGCTCATGGGCGCTCCGTGCTAGCTGCCTGCGCGGGGCCGGCAGGGACTCTGGGTTCGACTGGGGACTGGACAGGGGATTGGACATGGGACTGGACGCCGGATGCGGCCGTGTGCTCGCGGAAAAAGCGGTCGGACTCCGCGAAGATCAGCGGTGCGTCGACGTCCAGGGTGGCAACGTGTCCGCTCTCGGGCAGGCGCACCACTGACAGCTCCCGCGATCCGAGGCGCTTGCGCAGCAGGTCCAGCGAGGAGGGCGGCACCACGGCGTCGGTGTCTGACTTGAACACGAGGGTGGGCGCCTCGACGGCGGGCAGTTCGCGCAGGGTCGCGGTGAACAGCTTGCGCAACTGATGCACGGCGTGCAGCGGGGTCAGCGAGTAGTCACCGTCCTGCGTGGGCGCCGCCGTCGACTCGGCCTCCCGGAGCGGCACGGTGGTGCGCTGCAGGTGCTTGAGTACCCCGATGTACCGCACCCGGCGGTCGTAGAAGCTGAGGCCGGGATTGACGACGGCGACGCCGGCCACCCGCTGCCGGGCCGCGGTGCGGAGGGCGATGGCTCCGCCCATGGACAGCCCGGCCACGAAGCAGGTGCGGGTCCTGGCCGCGAGGTCCAGGTACGCGGCTTCGAACGCGCCGTACCAGTCCTGCCAGCTGTGCCGGGCGAGGTCGCGCCAGTCGGTGCCGTGTCCGGGCAGCAACGGAACGGACACCGCATGGCCCAGCGACGCCAGATGCTCGGCCCAAGGCAGAACCGACAGGGGGCTTCCCGTGAAGCCGTGGCAGATGGCCACGCCGATGCCGGCGTTGGTCCCATGCCCGGGGTAGCTGAAAGCGGCAGGGGCCATCGGAGTGCTGCTTTCGCTCATGTGCCCATCGTGTCACTGTTCGTGGCAAAACTCACTAGAGTAGGGTGTCATTGAAGTCCTGGCCGGGCCGACCCAGGGCCGGCCAGACGCCTGCCGGAGGGGTACATCGCGTGTTTTATTGGTTCATGAAGACCTTCGTCCTTGGGCCGGTGTTGAAGTCGCTGTTCCGCCCGTGGGTCAAGGGGCTGGACAACGTCCCGGCCGAAGGCGCGGCAATCCTGGCCTCCAACCACCTGTCCTTCTCCGATTCCATCTTCATGCCGCTTATGGTGCCCCGGCCGGTGGTGTTCCTGGCCAAGTCCGAGTACTTCACGGGCAAGGGAATCAAGGGCAAACTGACGGCTGCCTTCTTCCGCCTCACCAACCAGCTGCCGATGGACCGGTCCGGGGGAGCGGCGTCCGCGCTCTCCCTTAACGCGGGCATGGATGTGCTGAAAAACGGCTCGCTCCTGGGCATCTACCCCGAGGGCACCCGCAGCCCTGACGCCCGCCTGTACCGCGGAAAGGTGGGCGTGGCGCGGCTCGCCCTGCAGGCCCGCGTTCCAGTGATCCCGGTCGCGATGATCGGTACGGACAAGGTCCAGCCGATCGGCAAGCGGGTGCCGAACATCCGCCGGATCGGAATGATCTTCGGCGAACCGATGGACTTCAGCCGCTACTACGGCATGGAGGACGACCGGCTGATCCAACGCTCCGTGACGGACGAGATCATGTACGAACTGATGCGGCTCTCAGGCCAGGAATACGTCGACGAGTACGCCGCCGTCGTCAAACTCCGGTTGGCCGGGAAGGCCACCGGACTGCCGGAGGCCGGCGCCGGGAGCACCGGCCCGGACGCTCCCGGATCAGTGTGACGGAGGGCGTTCAGTCAATGACGCCGGGCACCCCCGTTCGGTGCGGCGGCAACTATCCTTAGAGGGTGACTGAGCTATCTGCGCCTTCGACGTCCCCCGTCAACAACTCCTCGCCTGCGGGTTCCGCCCTGACCGGCACGCCTTTCGCCGGCACGTCGTTAGCGAGCACGTCGTTAGCGAGCACTGCCCAGAGCGGCGCCGCCAACTATCCGGGACTGGACGACTGGCGGGAATTGCCCGCCTCGCAGCAGCCCAGCTGGTCCGACCCGGCCGTCTTTGAGGCCTCGGTTAAGGAACTGTCCGTATTGCCGCCGCTGGTCTTCGCCGGCGAGGTGGACATCCTGCGCGAACGGCTCGCCGCGGCGGCCCAGGGCAAGGCGTTCCTGCTCCAGGGCGGGGATTGTGCGGAAACCTTCGAAGCCGCCACGGCGGACAAGATCAGCGCCCGGGTCAAGACCATCCTGCAGATGGCCGTCGTGCTCACCTACGGCGCGGCGATGCCCGTGATCAAGATGGGCCGGATGGCGGGCCAGTTCGCCAAGCCGCGCTCCTCCAACGATGAAACGCGCGAAGGCGTCACCCTGCCGGCCTACCGCGGCGACATTGTCAACGGCTATGAGTTCACACCCGAATCGCGCGCCCACGACGCCGGGCGGATGCTCAAGGCCTACCACACCTCGGCGTCGACCTTGAACCTGATCCGCGCCTTTACCCAGGGGGGCTTCGCCGACCTGCGGCTCGTGCACCAGTGGAACAAGGGCTTCACCGAGAACCCGGCGCACGCGCGCTACGAGTCGCTGGCCCGCGACATCGACCGCGCCATCAAATTCATGGCTTCGTGCGGGGCTGACTTCGAGGCGCTCAAGCGGGTGGAGTTCTATGCGAGCCACGAGGCCCTGCTGCTCGACTACGAGCGCGCCCTGACCCGCATCGATTCGCGCACCGGGCTGCCCTACGACACCTCGGCGCACTTCCTCTGGATCGGGGAACGCACCCGCGAACTTGACCACGCGCATGTCGATTTCCTTTCCCGCGTGCGCAACCCGATCGGTGTGAAGCTCGGCCCGGCCACCAGCGGCGATGACGCGCTTCGGTTGATCGACAAGCTGGACCCGAACCGGGAACCGGGCCGCCTGACGTTCATTACCCGGATGGGCGCGGGCAACATCCGGGAGAAGCTGCCGCCCATCGTTGAGCGGGTCACCGCTTCGGGCGCGCAGGTCCTCTGGGTCACGGATCCGATGCACGGCAACACCGTGACCTCGCCGAACGGCTACAAGACCCGAAACTTCGACGACGTCATCGACGAAGTGCGCGGCTTCTTCGAAGTCCACCACGGCCTCGGCACAGTCCCGGGCGGCCTGCACGTGGAAATGACCGGCGACGATGTGGCCGAATGCCTCGGCGGGGCCGACCCGGTCGACCAGGACGCGTTCCTGGACCGGTACGAGTCCGTCTGCGATCCCCGGTTGAACCACATGCAGTCCCTGGAAATGGCGTTCCTGGTCGCGGGATCCCTCTCCAAGCGCTAAACGGCGGTTCCGTCGCGGCAAACAGCTCCGCCCCCGGCCTGATAAGGCCGGGGGCGGAGCTGTTTTGTGTAAGTGGCCGCCTGACGGTTGTCAGACCACGGTCAGCGTGACAACGGAGCCCTCGGGGACTTTCTTGTTCACAGGTTCCTGGTCCCGGACGGTGCCGAAGAAGCCGCCCAGGATGTTGTTCACCCGGACTTCGAAGCCCAGCTGTTCAAGGGCTTTGCGCGCCTCGTCGACCTGCTTGCCGATGAAGCTGGGCACGTCAACAAGTTTGGGACCCTTGGAGATGGTCAGGGTCACCGCGCCGCCCTTGGTGAGGGTGCCGGACGCCGGATCCTGCGATACCACGGCGCCCTTAGGCACCTTCTTATCAAAGACGGTCTCGGGTGCGATCGCGGCTTTCAGGCCGGCGGCTTCGATGGCTTTGACGGCCTCACCCTGATCCTTGCCTCGCACATCCGGCACCGGAAGCGGCTGCGGGCCCTTCGAGACCGTCAGYCCGACGGGCGTCCCGTGTCTGGCGGGAGTGTCTTTGCCCGGGGCCTGGGCCAGCACGGTTCCCGCAGCCGCGGCGTCGTCGTAGCTCTCGGTGACCGGCCCCAGGGCCATCCCGGCGCCGTTGAGGGCGGTCTTGGCGTCATCGAGCGACTTGCCCGTCAGCGCGGGCAGCGGGAACAGCTCCGGCCCCTTTGAGACGGCGAGGGAGACGGGCTCAAATCTGCGGATGACCTTCCCGGCCGGAGGCTCAGAGCCGACCACCAGCCCCGGCGACACGTTGTCATCGAAGACGTCCCGGGTGGTCGACTGGAAACCGGCCGTGCGGAGCAGCTGTTGTGCCTCGGCGACGGTCTTGTTGGCCAGTTGCGGAATGGTCCCCGGCGACCCCGGGCCCATGCCGAAGAACCAGCCGGCACCTGCTGCCAGCAACGCGACAATGACCAGCACCAGGATCCAGACCAGGCCGCGGCGCCGCGGGTTGCCCGCACGCAGGCTGCGGCTGGGCGTTGCCGCCGCCCGCTGACGGGCCTTCTCCTCGTCACGGCCCTGTTTGCGCTGGGCCCGCTTGCTGGCCGGGACCGTTGGCGCCTCCCGGCCCACTTCCGCATCGGCGCCGAACTCGCGTTCCTCCGGGGTGGCGAGCGGTCCGTACGCACCTTGCCGCGGCGGACCTTGCCGCGGCGTGCCGGAGAGGACGGTGGTCGGATTGCTGGCCCGGCTGATGACCTCGGTGGGCCGCTGGATGCCGCCAAGCATTTCGGTGTGGGCTTCACCGGGCGCGCCCGCACCGGCTGCCGCCGTCGCTGCGATTCCCGGCATGGTGACCGCGGCTGCGGCCGCGGGCGGACGGAGTTCCAGTTCCGCGTCGCTGAGGTTGGTGCGGATGTGGCGGAGCTCGGAAAGCAGCGCATTGCCGTCCACCGGGCGCTTGTCGGGGTCGTTGGCGGTGCACCACTGAACCAGTTCGTCGAGCTCGGCGGCCAGTCCCGGGACCAGCGCGGAAGGCGCACCGACGGTGGAGTTCACGTGCTGGTAGGCGACCTGGATGGGGACTTCGCCGTCGAACGGCTGCTGTCCGGTGAGCATCTCGTAAAGCATGATCCCGAGGGAATAGATATCGCTGCGGGCGTCGGCCTGCCGGCCCATCACGAGTTCTGGTGAGAGGTAGGCGACCGTACCGATCAGCGCCCCGGTGCTCGTCGTCGTCGTGATAGCCCGGGCCAGGCCGAAATCGCCGATCTTGATCCGGCCATCGTCGGCGATCAGCACGTTTTCGGGCTTGACGTCGCGGTGGATGAGGCCGGCTCCGTGCGCCGCGCCGAGGCCTTCCACGACAGGGTCGATCAGGGCCAGGGCCAGCCGCGGGGTGAGGGCGCCCTTTTCCCTGAGCACGTCCCGCAGCGTGTGGCCCTTGATGTACTCCATCACCAGGTACGCCAACGGACCGTCCTCACCCTGGTCCAAAACGCCCACGACGTGCGGGTGCGACAACCTGGCCGCTGCTTTGGCTTCGCGGCCCAGCCGGTCCAGGAACTGCGGGTCGCCGGCCATGTGCGGATGCAGGACCTTGAGCGCCACGTCCCGCTCAAGCCGGCGGTCGGTGGCGAGATAGACGGTCGACATCCCGCCACGGGCCAGCTTGGATTGAATCAGGTACCGGTTGTCCACCAGGGTCCCGACGAGAGCGTCCGATGTGTATTCCTGCACCATTTGATCCTAAGCTCTGCACGGAAACGGGCCCG
Organism: Arthrobacter sp. 05N428_2; assembly: GCF_056397065.1. Lineage (NCBI taxonomy): Bacteria > Bacillati > Actinomycetota > Actinomycetes > Micrococcales > Micrococcaceae > Arthrobacter > Arthrobacter sp. 05N428_2. Next base: position 57,032 of record NZ_JBFTMR010000006.1, read on the forward strand.
GATTGACATGCAATCCGGACCCGTATCGTTACGCGGCGGAGTGCTCAGCTCCGCGCGATGCTGGCGGTCAGCTGAAGCTCTGCTGCAACTTCTTGATCGAGGCCACGTAGATCTTCGTATCGTCGAACATGCCCCTGGTGCTCACCGAATACTGGCCCTGGTAGTAGCCCGCGATCGCGTTGTCCAGGTCCTTGCTGGTGCGGACCAGCTGGCGGATGATGGCGACGCCGGCGGTGGCGTTGTCATACGGGTCCAGCAGGTTCAGCTTCCGGCCCACCAGGTCCGAAGCCCACTGGCCCGAGGACGGGATCACCTGCATGGCGCCAATGGCGTTGGCGGGGGACACCGAGCGCTGGTTGAAGCTGGATTCCTGGAAGGCGAAGGCGAGGGCCAAGGAGGGATCCACGCCCATGCGGCGCGCCGTGTCGGCCACGATCTGCTTCATCTGTTCGGTGCTGGGAACCGGCGCGGCGTTGAGCAGTGCCTTGTTCTGGTTGGCCGAGTTGACGACCGCTTCCGGGTAGCTGAACCCAAGGAACGTGCTGGGCACCAGCGGCGTCACGGTGGCGGCCGGCTGGGTAGGGGCCGGCTGGCTGGAGGCCGGGGCAATGGTGCCGGCGCCGGGAATGACCAGCTTGTTGCCCGGGTAGATGATGCTGCTCATGGTCAGCTGGTTCGCGGACAGGATGTCCGAGAGCTTGACGCTGTACCGGGCGGCGATGCCCGACAGGGTGTCGCCGGCCTTGATGGTGTAGGASCCGGARCTGGCCGGTGCCGCGGGAGCGGGGGCCGCCGGGGCGGGCGTCGGGGCGGCGGGAGCGGGTGCCGCCGGAGCCGGAGAAGCAGGTGCGGCCGCGCCGGCGCCGACCTTGACCTGCTGTCCCGGGTAGATCACGGAACGCATGTTGAGCCCGTTCCAGTCGAAGACCTCAGAGAGTCTCACGCCGTGGCGGGCCGCGATGCCGCTCAGGGTATCGCCGGATTTCACGGTGTAGACCTGTCCGCCGGCCGGGGCCGCGGGAGCGGGAGCCGAGGGCGCCGCAGGTGCCGCCGGGCTCGCCGCGCCGGTGAGCTTGATCGTCTGGCCGGGGTAGATCACGGTGTTGGCCTGCAGGTTGTTCAGCTTGAGCACCGCATAGGTGTCTAGGCCGAACCTGCCGGCGACCGCGCTGACGGTGTCACCGCGGGCAATCGTGTACTCCGCCGGGGCGGACACCTGCGCGGGCTGGAACGCGGCCGGGATGGTGGCCGGGACGGACGCGGCCGGAATCAGCGCAGGCAGCGACTTGGCGGTCAGCCCTTGGGCCTGGGCTTGCATGGCGGCGGCGAGTGTCGCCGGGATCGCGCGCGGTTGCGGTTCGGCCAAGGCCGGTTGTGCGATCGCCAGAGAAGAAAGCACGACGGCGGGCAGGGCCGCCGTCGTCGCCGCGATCAGCGGGAGGCCGGGCCTCGTGTGGGACTTCGGCGTACGAGACGTCGTCATGGGAAAGATCCTCTTCTCAGCGGCGAACGCTGCAGGTCAGGCCGGTATTACTGGTGTTACCAGTGTGACTAAAGATACTGAAGATACTGTCGTTACAAATGTGAACTATGTGAATCTCTCATGAATTGCGAAATAGCACAAGAACTGTTTGACATTCCGCAAACACGGATTTCTGGAGTGTCGCCCGCCGACCCGACAGGTGGGCCCGGCCGGCGGCCCTGGGGCGGCCCTCCCGGGCCCGTTCCGCACCGCGAACGGCCAGCGGGGGCGGCTTATTAGCCTGCATCTGGGTTTCGCCACGTTAAGAGGTCGCATTAGCAGGCCGTGGCCGACTAGGCGCAATCCGCCCCGGCATGGCAATCTTGATCCGTGAGTACTGTAGAAAGCCTTGTAGGCGAATGGTTGCCCCTGCCCGATGTGGCCAAGCTGCTGGATGTTTCCATCACGAAGGTTCATGCGCTGCTGGACGAGCGCGCGCTGGCGGCACTGCGGATCGGCGACCGGCGGATCCGCTCCGTCCCGGCGGATTTCATCCAAGACGGCCACGCCGTGGAGAGCCTCAAGGGCACGATCGTTGTCCTCGCTGACGCTGGTTATTCGGACGAGGAACTCATTACTTGGCTGTTCACCGCTGACGAGTCCCTGCGCGGCCGGCCGATCGACGCGCTCCGTGAGGGCCGCAAGACGGAGATCCGGCGCCGGGCCCAAACCATGGCCTGGTAAGCAGCAGCACGATATTTCAGGATGAAGTAGAGCAGTACGGCGAAGGCCGTGCACGGCGGCTGATGCCCTGCACGGCCTTTCGCATCTCCGGACGCCGTCAGGCTGGTGCCGTCAGGCAGCGCGGCTGACCGCGGCCTCGGCCAGTTTCCGGAGCGCCGTCTTGGGAAGCTCCTCCAGCGGCAGCAGGTCCAGGGCCGCCAGTGCCGCCCGGCCAAACTCCTCGATCAGGACTTCGGTGGCCTGGAGCGCCCCGCAATCGATGATGATCCGGCGGATTTCCGCCACGTCGCCGTCGCCCAGGTCCGGGCTGCCCAGCTTGGCGTCGATGAAGCTCGATTCGGCCGGTGACGCCTGATCGAGGGCGAAGGCGATGAGCACAGTCCGTTTGCCTTCGCGGAGGTCGTCGCCGGCCGGCTTGCCGGTGGTGAGGGGGTCGCCGAACACTCCCAGGACGTCGTCGCGGAGCTGGAACGCCTCACCGAGGGGGAGCGCGAAGGCAGAATAGCCGCGGAGCAGCTCGTCGGGAGCGCCCGCCAGCGCACCCCCCAGCGCGAGCGGGTGCTCGGTGGAGTACTTGGCCGATTTGAAGCGGATGATCGACTGGGCGCGGCTGACGGCGCCGGCCCGGTCCCGGTGCGGCCCGGCCACCTCCTCCAGGATGTCCAGGTACTGACCGGCCATAACCTCGGCGCGCATCAGGTTGAAGATGAGCCGGGCCCGGCTTCCGGAAGCCGCCCGGTCGCCGATTTCGGTGAACGACTCCTCGCTGAAGGACAGGCACAGGTCACCGGTGAGGATGGCAGCGGCGTGGCCGAAGCGCTCCGGATCGAGGGCCCAGCCCTGGCTCGCGTGCAGTTCGCTGAAGCGGCGGTGCACACTCGGTCCGCCGCGGCGGGTGTCGGAACGGTCAATGATGTCGTCGTGGATCAAGGCGGCGGCCTGGAACAGCTCGAGTGCCGAGCCGGCCGTGACCACCTCGCGGGCACCGGCGTCGCCGCCTGCCCCGCGCCAGCCCCAGTAGCACATCAGGGCGCGGAGGCGTTTGCCGCCCGTTACGAGGTGCGAGATGGAACCCATCAGCGGGTCGATGTCCGGAGATATGGCCGACATCAGCGTGGTGCGATCCGTCAGGAAGCCGGTCAGCTTGCCGGCGACGGCGGCTACGAAGTCTGTCTGCTCAACCCGCAGTTGCTCGGCCACGCTCACTTGACGGACTCAGCGGCGACGTTGGCGCCGATGGTGAACGTGGAGACCCCGGCGGTCTCCACCACAGCGAGGTTCACCGTTTCATTGTCACCGCGGAGAAAGTCCTTGGATGCCACGGACCCCACGGCCTCGCCGGGGACCGGCTTGAAGCCCTGGTCTTCCAGTTGCTTGCTGTAGTACGCCACGACGCCGGCAGCCGGTAAGGTGATCTTCCCCACCAGCGCGACCGTCGCCGGGGTCCGGGTCTTGTCGAAACTGCTTGACTCCACCTTGGCGCTCGGCATCACCGGCAGCAGCTGCTCCGGGAAGCCGGCCACGAGGGCGCCCACGGTGGCGGAGGTGCCAGGCTGGGCGGACGGGCTGGGAGGGGCCGTGGTGGAGGCCTCGCTGGTCGCGGCCGCCGTAGACGCCGACGGCGACGACGCTGACGTGGCCCCCTGGCCGGGGGTGCAGGCGGCCAGGGCCAGCAGGGCGCCGGCGGCGGCCAGTACCGCCACGGCGCGTTTGCGCTCTCCAAAAACCTTCACAGGGACATTCCTCCTGGTGTTGACGCCGGATGCAGCCTCCAGTTTAGTCAGTCCCTGCGCATAGGATTGATGCGTGGGGCCGGAGAGCGGGAATCAGAACAGCGAAGCGAGCCTTCGCGAACTCCGGCGCAGCAGCATCCTGCACGTGGACATGGACGCCTTCTTCGTCTCGGTGGAGCTTCGCAGCCGTCCGCACCTCAAGGGCCGGCCCGTGATCGTGGGCTATCCCGCGGACCGCTCCGTGGTGCTGTCTGCTTCCTACGAGGCCCGCAAGTTCGGCGTCAAGTCCGCGATGCCCATGGTGGTCGCGGCACGGATGTGCCCCTCAGCGGTCATCATCGAACCCCGCCACAAGCTGTACTACGAGGTATCCGGCCAGATCATGGCCATCTTCGAGTCGATTACCGACCTGGTCGAGCCCCTGAGCGTCGACGAGGCCTTCCTCGACGTCGGTGGCGCCATCCGCCGGCTGGGGACACCGCGGGAGATCGGCGAGTTGGTCCGACGTCGGGTTGCCGGCGAACTGGGCATCACGGCATCGGTGGGGATCGCGGCGAGCAAATTCGTCGCCAAGATCGCCTCAACCCGGTGCAAGCCGGACGGCCTGCTGCTGATCGGTCCGGACGAGACCGTTCCCTACCTGCACACCCTGCCGGTCAACGCGCTATGGGGGGTCGGCGCCAAAACCGTGGAGATGCTCGCCCGAATGGGGATCCGCACGGTTGCCGATGTCGCAGCTACGCCGCTGCCCTCGCTGCGAAAGATCCTGGGCGCCACCGGCGAGCACGTCTACCGGCTCTCGTGGGGGATCGACCCCCGGCCCGTGACGCCCGTCCGGCTGGAGAAGAGCATCGGCGCCGAGGAGACCTTTGCGGTCGACACGGCTGACGATGCGCTGCTTCACCGGGAGCTGCTCCGGCTGGCGCACCGCACGGCTGAGCGGCTGCGGAGCGCGGGCATGCACGCCCGGACCGTCGCCTTGAAGCTGCGCTACGCCGACTTCTCCACGATCACCCGAAGCCGCACCGTGGCCACCCCGATCGACAGCGCGCAGTTGCTCTACGGCGTCGCCCTGCAGCTGCTTGAGTCGGTCGGCCCGCGGCCCATGACGGTGCGGCTGGTTGGGATCCGTGCGGAGCAGCTCGAGGAAGCGGCACAGGCGCCGCTGCAGCTCAGCCTGGACCGCCGGGACGACAACTGGCGCGCCGCCGAGCAGGCCTTGGACCGAGTGACCCGCAAGTTCGGGAACAAATCCGTACTTCCGGCCCGGTTGCTGGACCCCGGCCCTGCGTCCCGCCCGGAACCCGGTCCGGTCCAAGGCTGAACGGGCCGGCACATGGCGGACCGGCAGGCATGGGACTGGGGCGAAGCTGGCCACAGCGTCTTTCAGAACGGGGCGCAACAAACTATCCTAGATATACGTAGATTTCGAACGACCGGATCGAACGTTCGGACCGTGGTTCATGCCAACTAAACACCTTTCAGGGACACCGTGAGGCGACCTTCTCCTCCGATTGGAGCAATGGGAACCAGCCGGCCCTCCCGGACGTTAGGGGTTTAGGGACAAGGGCCGCGTCAAGTCCGGACGTTGGCCGACTTAAGGAGGTCGTGATGCCGCTCTCGGAGCACGAACAGAAGTTGCTGGAGCAACTTGAGAAGCAGCTGCACGAGGACGATCCCAAGTTCGCCAGCTCCATGGGCTCGGATCCGGGTCGCTCCTGGTCCACCCGTCATCTGGTCATCGGGGTCCTGGGCGCCCTTGCCGGCATTCTGTTGCTGTTGCTTGGCGTGACGTTGCAAAACATCTTCGTAGGGGTAGTGGGTTTCGTCGTCATGGGCGCCGGTGTCTATTACGCCACATTGCGCAGCTCCAGCGGCAGGACCAAGGCCGGCGGTGCGACCAAAAAGTCCGGCAAGCCGCGCAGTTCCTTCATGAGCAACCTTGAGGAGCGCTGGGAGGAAAGGCACCGCGGGGACTCCTGACCGCCGCCGCACGCCCACCAGGACACACCTCCACTCCGCACCACCACGGCCTGTATCCGGCCGGAAAGACCCGCTTCGGCGGGTCTTTTCCTGTTAATCCGGCGTCGGTTGCTCCGTAACTGCCCTTATGCGGGGCTAAAACGGCGGTTACGGAGCAGTCGATGTGGTCGGCAGGCGGGAAGCCGCGGCGCCGCGGCGCACAAATCCCTCCACTGGCCACCACTTTTCCTCCTTCCCATTGTTCGCAAGGGACGGTTGAGCCCAAACTGCCTCAAAATTGCGCGAAAATAGCCCCGATGTCGTTGACGGGGGAGTGAAGTGGAGTAATGTGGAGGACGTAAGAGGGTAGTGCAGCACAGGGGACGTTGGACTTTCTACTAAAGACAGGCGGTGGGCCGTGTTTCTCGGCACACATTCGCCGCGTCTGGACGAAAAAGGTCGGATTATCCTTCCCGCGAAGTTCCGCGAGGAACTTGCCGGCGGACTGGTTCTCACAAGGGGCCAGGAACGTTGCATCTACGTCTTCAGTGAGGCGGAATTCGGACGGGTTCACGAACAGATGCGGGAGGCTCCAATTTCCTCCAAGCAGGCTCGTGACTACATCCGCGTTTTCCTCTCTGGAGCCTCCGACGAGGTACCTGACAAGCAGGGGCGCGTGACGATTCCGCCGGCGCTCCGGGAATACGCAGGTCTCGGCAGGGAACTGGCGGTCATTGGCGCCGGCACCCGCGCAGAGATCTGGGACGCCCAAGCCTGGAACGAGTACCTCGCCGAAAAGGAAACCGCCTTCTCGGAGACCGACGACGCAATCCCCGGGATTCTCTAACGCCCCGCAAGCTCCGCCAGCACCAGCAACACAACGTTTCTTGACCGAGATCTCCAGCCGCCCATCCGGCAGTTCACCTGGCTCACTTCCCCGGAGCCAGGCGGTAGCCGGGTAGGCGCGGATGGGGATCTGGATCAAGAAGCAGCACACCAACATCTCGCAGCAGCAACTGACAGGCACTCCCGGCAACGAAAGGACGCAGGCATGAGTGACGACTCCAACCAGGCGAAGCCTACGTCCGAACGCCATGTACCGGTCCTCAAGGACCGGTGCATCAATTTGTTGGCCCCCGCTTTCGAGGAAGCACGACGCCGGGGTGAGACGCCCGTCGTCGTGGACGCCACGCTCGGCATGGGGGGCCACTCCGAAGCCATGCTGCAGCGGTTCCCGGACCTGCACCTGATTGGCATCGACCGTGACGAGGAAGCTCTCGCTCTGTCCGGGGAGCGCCTCCGGCCGTTTGCCGACCGCACCGACCTGGTCCACGCGGTGTACGACGAAATCGCCGAAGTTATCGAAGACCTTGGCTTCAGCGAAGTGCACGGCATCCTGATGGACCTGGGCGTCTCGTCGCTGCAGCTGGACGAGCGCGAACGCGGCTTTGCCTACTCCTTCGACGCCCCGCTGGACATGCGGATGGACACCAGCCGAGGCCAGACTGCCGCCGATGTGGTGAACAACTACAGCGAAGAAGAACTCGTCCGGATCATCCGGAAGTGGGGCGAGGAGAAGTTCGCGGGCCGGATCGCCAACCGGATCGTCGCCGCACGGGCCGCGAAGCCCTTCGCCACGACCGGCGAACTGGTCGAAACGATCCGCGCCGTGGTTCCCGCCGGTGCCGCCAAAACCGGCGGCCACCCCGCCAAACGGACTTTCCAGGCGCTCCGGATCGAGGTCAACGAGGAGCTCGACGTCCTGGAACGGGCGATCCCGGCAGCGGTGGCCTCCATCGCGCTGGGTGGACGGATCGTCGTGATGTCCTACCACTCGTTGGAAGACAAGATCGTCAAGGGTGTCTTCCAGGCAGGCTCCAAATCCTCGGCCCCGCTCGGATTCCCGGTGGAGCTTGAGGAGCACAAGGCCGAACTGAAGACCCTGACCAAGGGCACCGAGGTGCCCACCGCCGCAGAAATCGCCGAAAACCCACGCGCTGCCTCCGCCAGGCTCCGGGCCGTGGAACGTATCAAAGCCAGGAGAGTCGCATGAGCACCGCCGCCGTCAACAGATTCCCCGTTGCCACAGCTGCGACGGCCCGTGCCCTGCCGGAGTTGCACCCGGGCGGGCCGGCCCGCAAGACCCGCACCCCGCTGTCCGTCGTCCGGTCCGCGCCGCGCAAGCGCCGTGCCCCATTCGTAGTCATGTGCTTCGGAATCCTGGCGCTGGCGCTCATGGCGGTGCTGGTCCTGAACATCTCCGTTTCTTCGGCGCAGTACCAGCTGGTGGAACTCCGCGCCCAGCAGTCGACGCTGACCAAACAGAACCAGGACCTCACACAGCAGGTGCAACACTTCGACGCCCCCCAGAACCTCGCCGCGAAGGCCACGGAGCTGGGCATGGTGGCCGCGACGGCCAAGGGCCAGATCGACCTGTCCACGCTTGCGGTGACCGGAAAGCCCAAACCCGCCGTGAAGGGTGACGCTCCCGGTGCCGTGATTGCCCCTCCCGCAGTCACAGGGGTGGCGGACGTGCTTCCGGCCGTGACGGCGAAGGACCCGCTCGACAACCGCAAACCCGCCGAGAGCACTCCGGTGCCCGCAGCCCCGGTTCCGGCGCTCGTCGTACCGGCGCCGGCACCCGCCGCTCCGGCCGTGGACCTGCACGGCGGGTCCGTCCCGGCCCCAGCCCAGAAGGCCCCCGGAAAATAGCGGACGGGACCACCGACCAACCAGGCAAGCAGCGAGGAAAGATCGTGGCGCAGAACACCAGCAAGGCACGAACAGGCAAGACGCCAGGCGCCACGCGGAGGCTGCGGATCGGGCTCGGCATCATGCTTGTGCTCCTGCTGGTGGTCGGCGGAAAACTCTTCCTCGTTCAGGGCCTGGACATGGGCGGCATGGCCGAGGCAGCACTGAAGAACCGGCTCACGCCCACGGTGCTCCCGGCCGAGCGCGGCAAGATCCTTGACGCCAGCGGCAACGTCCTGGCCAGCAGCGTGATCCGCTACAACGTGGTGGTGGACCAGACAGTCAACACCAAGACTGAGTCGTTCCCCCGTCTCGAGCCGGTGGACGGCAAGGACACCATCGTCAAGATCCCCCGCGACCAGGGCATCGAAGAGCTCGCGAACGTCCTCGGTATGAAGAAAGACGACGTCAAGAACGCCCTGACCGGAACCCAGCGCTACTACATCGTCGCTAAGGACATCCGACCCGATGTAGAGGACMGGATCTCCAAGCTGCAGATTCCCGGCATCGTCACSGARGGCACCAGCAAGCGKGTCTACCCYAACGGCTCGGTGGCCGGCGGGATCGTGGGCTTCCTCAAGGACGGCACCACCGGGCAGGCCGGGCTGGAGCAGACCCAGGACGACGTGCTCAAGGGCACGCCCGGCAAGCGCGTCTTCGAGATCGGCGCCGACGGCCTGCGCATTCCTGTGGGGGTGGATCAGCTGACACCGGCGGTCAACGGCAAGGACGTCAAGCTCACCCTGAACTCGGACCTGCAGTACTTCGCCCAGCAGGCGATCCAGAGCCAAAAAGACAAGCTCGGCGCCGAGTGGGGGACCATCGTGGTCGCCGACGCCAAGAACGGCAACATCATCGCGATGGCTGACACGGACGCACCGGACCCGAACGATCCCGGCAAGGTCGACGCCAAGGACCGCGGCGTCCGGGCCGTCACCGCCGCCTACGAGCCGGGCTCGGTGGAGAAGATGATCACGGCCGCGTCCGCCATCGAGGGGGGGACCTCGCACCCGCTGGACACCTACACCATCCCGCCGACGTACACCGTGGACGGCCAGACCTTCACCGACGCGTTCGAGCACGGCACCGAACAGCGCACCCTCGCCGGCATCGTCGGCTACTCGATGAACACCGGCATCGTGATGGTCGGCCAGAAGCTCAGCAAGGAGCAGCGGTATGACTGGCTGCAGAAGTTCGGCATCGGCGAAGCCCCGGACATTGGGCTGCCCGCCGAGACTAAGGGCATCCTGACCCCCGCGGACCAGTGGGACGGCCGGCAGCAGTACACAGTCCTGTTCGGCCAGGGCGTGGCGCAGTCGACGCTGCAGACGGTGCGCGCTTACCAGAGCATCGCCAACGACGGCGTCATGCTCCAGCCGCGCCTGATCGACAGCTACATCAGCCCGGAGGGCACCGAGGAAAAGGTGCCCGCCAAGGACAGCCGCCAGGTGGTCACCAAGGACACCGCCAAGCAGGTCCGCGACATCCTGGAAAGCGCCGTCACCGAAGGTGAGATCAAGGACGCGGCCATCGACGGCTACCGGGTCGGCGCCAAGACCGGTACCTCGGAATCCCCGTGCGACGACGGCAAGCCTGGCTTCTGCGGTTACACCGCCTCCATGGTGGGGATGGCGCCGATGGACGATCCGCGGTTTATTGTTGAAGTGGTCCTGCAGCGGCCCAAGGGCAGCATCTACGGCATCACCAACGGACCCGTTTTCCGTTCGGTGATGGGCCAGACGCTGCGGACCTACAACGTCCAGCCCTCCACCGGTGCGCCAGTCAGGCTGCCGCAGTACGCCAAGTAGCACGCAACACCACTCGCCAGCAGCACATTTATTCACGCAGCCGAGCCTGGGTGCGGGGCAATCCTCCGCGCGCAGCGCGCGCTGCCCGGCACCACCGACGGAGAATCCCTTGTCAAATCCCAATGCCCAGGAAGCGGCCTCCGCGCCCTCCGGCCAGGCCTCCGCCGCGGCGTTCCGACCCGCGACGGTCGCCGCGGTGCCGCTGGAAACCATCGGCAGGTGGATCGACGTCGTCGTGCCCGGTGCCTCCGCCGCCGTCCCGGTCACCGGGATCTCGCTGAACTCCCGGGCCGTGCTGGCCGGGGACCTGTACGTCGCCCTGCCCGGTGCCTCCTGGCACGGCGCTGACTTCGTTTCCCAGGCCGTGGAGGCTGGCGCCGTCGCCGTGCTGACCGACGACGTCGGGGCACGCCTGCTGGCGCTGGCCAATGACATTTCTGTGCCGGTGCTGGTGGCCGCAGCGCCGCGCAGCCTCGTCGGGCGCCTCTCCGCGCTGATCTACCGGAGCCGTCCGGCGGATGCCGACGCCCCGGCACTGTTCGGCGTCACCGGCACCAACGGCAAGACCACCACCACCTACTTCATCAACTCCCTGCTCCAGGCCCTGGGAAAGAAGACCGGGCTGATCGGCACCATCGAGATCCTGGCCGGCGCCGAGGCAATCCCCAGCCTGCTCACCACCCCCGAATCGCCGGACGTGCACGCCTTGCTGGCACTCATGCGCGAACGCGGACTGGATGCGGCGTCGATGGAGGTATCCTCGCACGCCATCGCCTTCCACCGGGTCGACGGCGTGGAGTTCGACGTCGCCGGCTTCACCAACCTCACCCAGGACCACCTGGACCTGCACGGCAGCATGGAAGAGTACTTCCAGACCAAGGCCCGGCTCTTCACCGCCGGCCGCGCCCGGGCCGCCGTCGTGACCGTGGACGATGACTGGGGCCAAAAGCTAGCCGCCGGCGCCGGCATCCCCGTCACCACCCTCGCCACCGGCACCGGAGATGCGGACTGGACGGTCGTCGGCCCCCGGCCGCGTGGCCTCGGCACCGTGTTCGGCCTGCAGCACCGGGACGGCACTGAACTGCGGGTGCACACCGGTCTGCCCGGAAGTTTCAACGTTGCCAATGCCGCGCTGGCTACCGTCATGGTGCTCGCCGGAGGCGCCGGCGCCGCCGAAGTCCAGGCAGCTCTGGACGGTGCCGATCCCTTCACCGTGGCCGTCCCCGGCCGGATGCAGCTCGTCGCGACCGCGCCCGCCGCCGTGGTCGACTTCGCCCACAATCCGGACGCCCTCGCCCGCGCGCTCGAAGCCGTGCGCTCCCCGAAGACCGGGTCCAAAGTGATCGTCGTCTTCGGCGCCACCGGCCAGCGCGACCAAGGCAAGCGCCCGGCCATGGGAGCAATCGCGGCGCGGCTGGCCGACACCGTGATTATCAGCGACGACGACCCGCACGACGAGGACGCCGCCGCCATCCGTGCCGACGTGATGGCAGGCGCCCTGGCGGCCAAGGACAGCGGGGACCTCAGCTGCACCATCCTGGAGGTTTTCCCCCGCGACGCCGCCATCCGCAAAGCGGTGGAGCTGGCCGGCCCGGAGGACACCATCCTGGTGGCCGGCCGGGGCCACGAGGTCTGGCAGGAGGTCAAGGGCGTGAACCTTGCCCTCGATGACCGGGTGGAACTGCGGTCCTCCTTGACAGCACGAGGATTCACCGTTCTCGACGACCAGCGGATAGAGTCCTAAACCGAGATGATTGCATTTACCGCGGCGGAAATCGCCGAAATAACCCACGGCCGGCTGGCCGCCACACCGGGCCTGACACCCGATTCGGTGGTGACCGACTCCCGCGAAGCCACGGCGGGTTCCCTCTATGTGGCCAAACCGGGGGAGGCCGCCGACGGGCACGATTTCGTCGCCGCCGCCTTCGAACGCGGTGCCGTGCTGGCCCTCGTGCAACACGACGTCACCGACGCCGCCGGGCAGAACTACCCGGCAGTCGTCGTCGAGGACTCCGTCCTGGCGATGGGCGCCCTGGCCGCCGAAGCCGTCCGCCGGATCCGGGACCACCGGGCCGCGGCGGGGGACGCATTCACCGTCATCGGCATTACCGGGTCCGCCGGCAAGACCACCACCAAGGACCTGCTGGCCGGCATGCTCGCCGAACACGGCGGGACGGTGGCGCCACAGGGCTCCTACAACGGCGAAGTTGGCGTGCCGCTGACCGTCTTCAAGGCAGACTTCGAGACCCGGTACCTCGTCATCGAGATGGGTGCCACGGGAATCGGCCACATCAGTTACCTGGCGGACATGGTCCGCCCCGAAATCGGCGTGGTGCTTTGCGTGGGTACTGCCCACGCCGGCGAGTTCGGGGGCGTCGAGAACATTGCCTTGGCCAAGGGCGAACTCGTCGAGGCCCTTCCCGCCGACGGCACCGCAGTGCTGAACCTGGACGACGCCCGGGTGTCGGCCATGGCCGACCGGACTGCGGCGTCCGTCCTCGGTTTCTCCTCCCAGCCCGCCAGGAACGGCCAGCCGGCCGCGGTCCGGGCCGAGGACGTCGAGTTGAACGCCGGCGGCAGCCCTGAATTCGAGCTTGTGCTTCCGGACGGGGGCTGGCACCACGTCGCTGCCAGGCTGATCGGCGCCCACCACGTGGCGAACCTGCTCGCAGCGGCCGGCGCCGCCCACGCCGCCGGAATCCCCGGCGCCCGGATTGCCGCCTCGCTAAGCGCGCAGGGCGCTGCCAGCCGCTGGCGGATGGAACGGACCGAGCGGCCCGACGGCGTCACCATCATCAACGATGCCTACAACGCCAACCCGGAGTCCATGCGCGCAGCCCTGCGGACCCTGGCAGACCTGGGCCGCGGCCGCCGTACCTGGGCAGTGCTCGGCGCCATGCTGGAACTCGGCGAGGACTCCATCCGTGAGCACACCGCCGTCGGCACCCAGGTGGTCCGGCTCAACATCTCCCGGCTGCTGGTGATCGGGCGCGAAGCCCGCGCCCTGTACGTTTCGGCAGTCAACGAGGGGTCCTGGGGTGACGAGTGCATCTTCGCCGAGACGGCCGACGAAGCCTACGAGATCCTGAGCTCCGAGCTGGAGCCCGGCGACCTGGTCCTTTTCAAGTCCTCCAACAGCATCGGCCTGCGCCATCTGGGGGATCGGATAGCATTGCCTCCATTGGCCCCCGAAGCGGCGGCCCCGGCCGCCGCCGGAACCGCCGAAGCCGGAACCGCCACAGCCGGAGCCGCCACTGAAGGGAGCAAGCTGCCGTGATCGCACTGCTGATGGGCGCCGGACTGGCCCTGTTGTTCTCCTTCCTGGGCACCCCGCTGTTCATCCGATTCCTGGTCCGCAAGGGTTACGGACAGTTCATCCGCGATGACGGGCCCACCTCGCACCACACCAAGCGCGGGACCCCCACCATGGGCGGCATGGTCGTCATCCTCGCGGTGCTGGCCAGCTACGGCATCACGCACCTCCTGATGTGGCTGATGAACCCCCTCTCGGCCGGGCCGTCCGCCTCGGCCCTGCTGCTGCTCTTCCTGATGGTCGGCATGGGGCTGGTCGGTTTCCTGGACGACTTCATCAAGATCTCCGCGCAACGCAGCCTCGGACTTAACGCCAAGGCCAAACTGGTGCTCCAGGCCACCGTCGGGATCATCTTCGCCGTGCTCGCGCTCAACTTCCCGAACGAGAACAAGGTCACGCCGGCGTCCTTCCAGATCTCCCTGGTCCGCGACATCCCGTGGCTGAACCTCGCGTTCGGCGGCACCGTGCTGGGCGCCATCTTGTTCGTCCTCTGGTCGAACCTGATCGTCACCGCCGCCACCAACGGCGTGAACCTCACTGACGGTCTCGACGGGCTGGCCGCCGGCGCGTCCGTGATGGTCTTCGGGGCGTACACGCTGATCGGGATCTGGCAGAGCAACCAGTCCTGCGGCTCGCCCCGGCAGGCCGGCGCCGGCTGCTACACCGTCCGCGACCCGCTGGATCTCGCGCTGCTCGCGGCCATCCTCAGCGCCGCGCTGGTCGGCTTCTTGTGGTGGAACACCTCGCCGGCGAAGATCTTTATGGGCGACACCGGCTCGCTCGCCATTGGCGGCGCCGTGGCCGGCTTCGCGATCCTGTCGCGGACCGAACTGCTGCTGGCGTTCATCGGCGGTCTCTTTGTCCTGATCACCCTCTCGGTCATCATCCAGGTGGGCTACTTCAAGCTCACCAAGGGCAAGCGCGTGTTTAAAATGGCCCCGCTGCAACACCACTTCGAACTCAAGGGCTGGGCGGAAGTCACGGTAGTGGTCCGCTTCTGGATCCTCTGCGGACTCTTCGTCGCCGCCGGTCTGGGCGTCTTCTACGCCGAATGGGTGGTGCTGCTGTGAGCGGGAACATTCCCGAACCACTGGCCAGCTCGCCGCGGCTGGAGCAGCTCACCAGCTGGGACGCCGACTGGTCGGGGCTCCGCGTCGTGGTCACCGGCATCGGCGTCTCCGGTTTCGCTGCCGCGGACACCCTGATCGAGCTCGGCGCCCGGGTTGTGGTCGTGGACGCCGCGGACAGCGCGAAGGCCCGCGCCCAGGCGGACACGCTCCGGATCGTCGGCGCCGTTGACGTGCTGCTCGGCGAGGACGCCGTAAATTCGGTTCCCAAGATCGACGGCGGGAAGCCCGACCTGATCGTCACCTCACCCGGCTGGCGGCCCGACCAGGCCTTGCTCGCCGCCGCCGCCCGGGCTCACATTCCGGTCTGGGGCGACGTCGAACTCGCTTGGCGCGTCCGCGAACGCGAGGGGCGCAAGACGGCGGACTGGATCGCAATCACCGGCACCAACGGCAAGACAACGACCGTAGGCCTGACCGAATCCATGCTCCAGGCCGCCGGGCTCAAGGCCATCGCGGTCGGCAACGTCGGCACGCCGATCCTGGATGCGCTCCGCGACCCGGTTGACTATGACGTCTTCGCCGTCGAGCTCTCCAGCTTCCAGCTGCACTGGAGCCACTCCCTGTCGCCGGTTGCCAGCGTCTGCCTCAACGTCGCCGAAGACCACGTCGACTGGCACGGCTCCTATGCCTCCTACCTGGCGGACAAGGCTAAGGTCTACGAGCGGACGCAGAAGGCGTGCATCTACAACGCCGAGCAGATCGAAACCGAACGCATGGTCGAAGACGCCGACGTGGTGGAGGGCTGCCGTGCGGTCGGCTTCACCACGCTCACCCCCGCCGTCAGCATGCTCGGCGTGGTCGAAGGCCTGCTCGTGGACCGGGCCTTCATCCCCGAGCGCAAGGACAGCGCCGCCGAACTGGCCGCGATGACCGACCTCGGACCGGTCGCGCCGCGGCACATGGTGGCCAACGCCCTCGCCGCAGCCGCCCTCGTGCGGGCCTACGGAGTGGAGCCCGCCGCCGTCCGGCAGGGGCTGCAGAACTACCTGCCCGGAGACCACCGCATCCAGCCGGTCGCCCGCTACGACGGCGTGCTCTGGGTCAACGACTCCAAGGCCACAAACCCGCACGCGGCGGCAGCCTCCCTGTCCGCTTTCCAGCAGGTGGTGTGGATCGCCGGCGGCCTGTCCAAGGGTGTGAATTACGACTCACTGGTCCGTGACAACGCCCGCCGCCTCAAAGCCGTGGTGCTGATCGGGACCGACTCTTCGGACCTGCTGGCCTCGCTCCAGCGACACGCGCCGGATGTCCCCGTGATCGGCCAGCCCAAGGGCGACACTGAGACGGTGCAGACTGCCGGACCGGCCCACGCCGACGCAGGCCCTCCGCCGATTTACGGCGAGACTGTGATGGCACGGGCGGTTGCGTCGGCGGCGCAGCTGGCCACCTCCGGGGACACTGTGCTCCTGGCCCCGGCAGCTGCATCCATGGATCAGTTCTCTTCCTATGCTCACCGTGGCGACGCCTTTATCGAAGCTGTCCGCGAGCTCGTGGAAGGGCAGGCTCAGACCACCGAGGAGTAGCAATGGTCAGCACGCCCACCCGTTCCGCAGCGGAACGGACGGTTGCCCCAGGCAGCAAAAAAGGCAGTACCGCCGCCGGGGCCGCCGATTCGGCCGTTCCGACCTTCGGGGCACGGCCCACCCCTGCGGTCCGGGTCCGCGGCTGGTTCCGGCATTTTTGGTCTGCCCTCGAAGGCAACGGAAAGTCCCGCAACGGCTCCACCTACTACCTCATTCTCGGGTCGACCCTCGCGCTGACCGCGATCGGCATCATGATGGTGCTGTCCGCCTCAAGCGTGGAAGCGATCGCTGCGGGGGAGTCGCCCTACTCCGCCGCCCTGAAGCAAGGGCTCTTCGCGGGCATCGGAGTGTTCGTGATGTTCGTGCTGTCCCGGGTCAACGTGGTGTGGCTGAAACGCTTCGCGTGGCCGGCCATCATGCTGGCGATCGTTCTCTTGGCGCTGGTACTCATCGTTGGACGCAGCACCCTGGGAAACCAGAACTGGATCGACGTCGGACCGTTTACTTTCCAGCCGTCGGAAGCGGCGAAGCTCGCGCTGGCCCTGTGGATGGCGACGGTGCTCAACCGCAAGGCCAAGCTCCTGGACAATTGGCGTCACGTCATGGTTCCGGTCGTCGTGCCCGGAGCCGCCGCGGTGCTGGTACTCATCTTGGCCGGAAACGACCTCGGTACGGCCATGATCGTCATGATGATCCTGTCCGCCGGGTTGTTCTTTGCCGGCGTGAGGCTCTACTTGTTTGGCATCGCCGGTGCGGTGCTCGCTGCTGGAACCGCATTCCTGGCGATCACGAGCCCCAACCGGATGTGCCGCATCCTGTCCTGGACCGGCCAGACCTGCGCCGATGGATCCGACCTGAACTACCAGTCCACCAACGGCCTCTACGGGCTGGCGTCCGGGGGGTGGTTCGGCGTCGGCCTGGGCCAGAGCCGGCAGAAGTACAGCTGGATTCCGGAAGCCCACAACGACTTCATCTTCGCCATCATCGGTGAGGAACTCGGCCTGATCGGCACCATCGTTGTCCTGGTCCTGTTCGCCATCCTGGGCACAGCCATCTACCGCGTGGTGGTGGCCCAGCAGGACCTCTTCCACCGCGTCCTTGCCGGCGCGATCATGGTGTGGCTGCTCGGCCAGGCCACCGTCAACATGGCCGTGGTCACCGGGCTGCTCCCCGTGGTGGGTGTTCCGCTGCCGTTCATTTCGTATGGCGGCTCGGCCCTGCTCATGTCGCTGTGCGCCGTCGGCGTAGTGTTGTCCTTGGCGCGGGCGCAGATGGAACCGGGCATGCAGCCGAAGGGACTGCTCAAGTTCGGTCCCGCCGGGTTCGCCACCGTCCTCCGCAAGCGGGTGGCGGCACGGAAGACCGCAGCTGCGCCCGCCAAACCTCCCGCCCGGGCCAAGGCGCCGGCAGCCAAAGCGCCGGCCGCCAAAGCCACGCCCCCCAAGGCTTCGGCTCCCAAGACACCGGCCACCGGAAGCACCACCGGAAGCACCGCCGTGCGGAAGCCCGGCACCAGAACGGCCGCCCCCAAGAACCCCGCACGGAAGCGTACCTAGCCCACCATGAAGACCGAATCGTCCTTGTCCGTCGTCCTCGCCGGCGGCGGCACCGCTGGGCATATCAGCCCCCTGCTGGCCATCGCGAACGCCCTCCTTGAGGTCCGGCCCGAGGCGCGGCTGTTGGCCGTCGGCACCCCCGGCGGCATGGAAGCCCGGCTGGTGCCGTCCGCCGGACTCGAGCTGGCCACCGTCAGCCGGGTGCCCTTTCCGCGCAAGCCGTCGCTGGAGCTGCTCCGGCTACCCGGTAAGCTTGCCGGCGCCGTGCGGCAGGCCGGCGGCATCCTTGATGACGCCCGGGCGGACGTCCTCGTCGGCGTCGGCGGCTACGTCTGCACCCCGCTGTACCTTGCCGCCTGGCGGCGCAAGATCCCTATCGTCGTCCATGAGGCGAACACCCGGCCAGGGCTCGCGAACATGGTCGGTGCCAGGCTGAGCCAGCACGTCGCCGTCGCGTTCGCCGCCACTCGGCTCCGCGGCGCGCGGCACGTCGGAATGCCAATGCGCCGCGAAATCTCCGGTCTGGACCGGCGCGCTTCCCGCGCCGCCGCCCGCACAGCACTCGGGCTCGAGCAGGACAAACCCACCCTGATCGTCACCGGCGGCTCCTCCGGTGCGCAGAGCATCAACCGTGCCATCGCCGCCTCGGTTGCCGCCCTTGCCGAGGCCGGCATCCAGACCCTGCACATCACCGGGCGGGGCAAAACCGTCCATGACGCCCAGGGCAGGCTGCTGGAGGCACCCGGCTACCGCCAGGTCGAGTACGTGGACGGCATGGAACTGGCCTACGCTGCCGCCGACCTGCTCCTGGCGCGCTCCGGCGCCGCGACCGTCTGCGAGGTCGCCGCCGTCGGCGTCCCCGCGGTTTTTGTCCCGCTTCCGATCGGCAACGGCGAACAGGCGCTGAACGCGGCCGGGCTGGTCGATGCCGGCGCCGCGGTGCTGGTTGAGGACGCGGACTTCGACGCCGGCTGGGTCAGCGGGCACATCGTCCCGCTGCTGCGTGATGCCGCGCAGCTGGACCAGATGGCCGCCGCCGGCGAACAGCTCGGCATCCGGGACGCCGACCGGCAGATGGCCGCCCTGGTCCTCGAGGCCGCGCAGTCCACGACCGGACGGGGCCCTGGCAACAGCGAACCCAGCGCCGGTGGTCCCAGCAAGCGTGAGCAGTGAACGGCAGTGACCTTGAAGAACAGCGGTGACTTTGAACAGCAGTGACCTTGAACAGCAGGCAGGAAGCGGTATAGCAATGACCCAGGCCCGGAACAGCACCCCGCCGGCCGCCCGTACCCAGGATTCGCTGGGGCGCGTGCACTTCATCGGCATCGGCGGTGTGGGGATGTCCGCCGTCGCCCGCATCATGGTTGCCCGGGGCGTCCCCGTGAGCGGCTCCGACGCCAAGGACCTGCCGGTCATGGCCGAGCTCGCCGCCACCGGAGCCCGGATCGCCGTCGGCTACGGCGCAGCGAACCTCGGCGATGCGCAGACCGTCGTCGCCGGCTCGGCGATCCGCGCCGACAACCCCGAACTGGCCGCTGCCCGCGCCGCCGGCTTGCCGGTGCTGCACCGCTCCGAGGCACTGGCCGCCACCATGGCGCAGGACACGGCAGTCACGGTGGCCGGCACGCACGGCAAATCCACCACGACGTCGATGATCACCGTGCTCCTGCAGGGCGCCGGGATGGATCCGTCCTTCGCGATCGGCGCCAACGTCCCCGCCCTCGGCGTCAACGCGGCTTCCGGCACGTCCCCGGTGTTCGTCGCGGAAGCCGACGAGTCCGACGGGTCGTTCCTGAACTACCGCCCGCAGATCGCGGTGGTGACCAACGTCGAACCGGACCACCTGGACCACTACGGCACGGCGGAAGCCGTCTACGCCTCGTTCGACCGCTTCGTCGCGCTGCTCCCCGTGGACGGCCTGCTGGTCGCCTGCGCGGACGACGACGGCGCGCGCGCCCTTGCGCTGCGCACCCGCGAACAGGCCCACACCCGGGTCGTCCTCTACGGCACAGCCGCGGACGCCGATGTGAAGCTGCACGACGGCGGCCCGGGCGATGTCTGGATCTCGACCCCGGCGGGACGCTTCGACGTCCAGCTGCAGGTGCCGGGCCGGCACAACGCGTTGAACGCTGCAGCCGCGTTCGCCGTCGCGCTGGAGCTCGGCGTCGCTCCCGAGGCGGCGGCAGGCGCGCTGGCGAACTTCTCCGGGGCCTCGCGCCGTTTCGAATTCAAGGGTCTGGGCCGGGGCGTGCGGGTCTACGACGACTACGCCCACCATCCCACCGAGGTGCGCGCTGCCCTCGCCGCGGCCCGATCGGTGGCGGGAGATCACCGGGTCCACGTCTTGTTCCAACCGCACCTGTTCTCCCGGACCCGGGAATTTGCCCATCAGTTCGCAGACGCCCTCAACACGGCGGACACCGCCCTGGTGCTGGACATCTATCCGGCGCGGGAAGACCCCATCCCGGGCGTGAGCAGCCAGCTGATCGCTAACCACCTCGGGGACCGCGGCCGGCTCGTGGGGTCCGGTGACGATGCCGTGCAGGCCGTCCTGGAGGTCGCCGCGCCCGGCGACATCGTGCTGACAGTCGGTGCCGGGGACGTCACCGCCTACGGTCCCCGAATCGTTGAGGCGTTGACCCTGGCGGCGCCCGGTGGCTAGCACGCGCGGCCCCGGGTACGGCTCCGGGGGACCGTCGGACGTCATCTCTGCGTCCAAATCGGACACCCCGGCGGCACCAACAGGACCGGGCACGGCAGGAACCGCCTCACCAGGCCCCGGCCGTGGCAATGTGCTGTCTTTCCCCGAGCCGAAGGCCAAACGGCGCCGCCGGATCGTGCTCAGCACGGTGGGGGTGATGGCGGTGTTGATCGCGGGAATCGTGGCAGCCGCCGTCTACTCGCCGTGGTTGGCGCTCCAAACGGTCACGGTGGAAGGTACCCGGATGCTCAGTCCGGACCAGGTCAAGGCCGCGCTGGCTCCGCTGCAGGGCAAGCCGCTGCCGCAGATCAGCGATCAGGACGTCAGCGGCCTGCTGAAGCCGCTCGTCCAGGTCAAGGCGGTCACCACCGAGGCGCGGCCGCCGTCCACCTTGGAGGTAAAGATTACCGAGCGGGTCCCGGTGGCGCTGGTCAAGCAGGCGGACGTCTTCCAGCTGGTGGATGCCGACGGCGTCCAGCTCAGCACCACGCCCGATCCTTCCTCGGTGAAGCTCCCGGTCATCGACGGCGGTGCGGGCGCGCTGCCCCAGGACCTGTTCCATGCCATTACCGCCGTTCTCGGGGCGCTTCCGGCCGACGTGCTCGCGCGGCTCTCCGACGCCTCGGCCAAGTCGGTCGATGCGGTCGAACTCAAGCTGGTGGACGGACAGACCATTGTCTGGGGCAACGAAGGGGAGAAGGAGCTCAAGGCTAAGGTGCTCGCGGCGCTGCTGAAGGCGCCCGCCGATCCGAAAAATCCGGTCCGGGTATACGACGTCAGTGTGCCGCGGCATCCGGTCACGCGATAGTTGCCAACTACTTACATCGGCGCGCGGCCGGGCGATAGTCCTATAGGTGCCCGGGCCGGGACCGGTGCTGCCCAACCGGCGCTAATAGCGACCCGCGGACACAAACGCTGGGTATTTTCTCGGTATTACCGCGACACGCGGAGCCGGTTATTGAATGTCCCCGGCATAGGAAATAGCGTCACAGACATGAGTTACTTGACATAACTATAACCTTCAACTAGAAGGTTAACCTCCTGGGCTTCAAGCTTGACTCCATCAGTTTTCGCAATAAACACGAACAAGGGACACGTAACGTGGCAGCTCCGCAGAATTACTTGGCCGTCATCAAGGTCGTCGGCATCGGCGGCGGTGGCGTGAACGCAGTCAACCGCATGATCGAAGTCGGTCTTCGCGGCGTCGAATTTATCGCCATCAACACCGACGCGCAGGCGCTGTTGATGAGCGACGCCGACGTCAAGCTCGACGTCGGACGTGAGCTGACCCGCGGCCTTGGGGCCGGTGCGAATCCTGAGGTCGGCAAGCAGGCTGCGGAGGACCACGCCGACGAAATCGAAGAGGTCATCCGGGGCGCGGACATGGTCTTTGTCACCGCCGGCGAAGGCGGCGGCACCGGCACCGGCGGCGCCCCCGTCGTGGCCCGGATCGCCCGCTCGCTGGGCGCCCTGACCATCGGCGTCGTCACCCGCCCGTTCACTTTCGAGGGACGCCGGCGCGCCGGTTCCGCCGAAGCCGGCATCGACGCCCTGCGCGACGAAGTCGACACCCTGATCGTCATCCCGAACGACCGGCTGCTCTCGATCAGCGACCGCAACGTTTCGGTGCTGGATGCCTTCCGTTCCGCCGACCAGGTCCTGCTGTCCGGTGTCCAGGGCATCACCGACCTGATCACCACTCCGGGCCTGATCAACCTTGACTTCGCCGACGTCAAGTCCGTGATGCAGGGTGCGGGCTCCGCACTGATGGGCATCGGCTCGGCCCGCGGCGAAGACCGTGCGGTCAAGGCCGCCGAGTTGGCCATCGCCTCGCCGCTGCTGGAGGCGTCGATTGACGGCGCCCACGGTGTCCTGCTGTCCATCCAGGGCGGCTCGGACCTGGGTCTGTTCGAGATCAACGAGGCCGCCCGCCTCGTCCAGGAAGTCGCCCACCCCGAAGCCAACATCATCTTCGGCGCCGTGATTGACGACGCCCTCGGCGACGAGGCCCGCGTGACCGTGATCGCGGCCGGGTTCGACGACGTCAAGGCCACTTCGCCGTCGATGGACCAGTCGCTGCCCGCTCCGGCGCGGCCCGCCACCCCGGCGCCCGCCCAGGCTCCCGCCTCGGCGCCGGCCCAGCCGCAGCACGCCGGTGTCGGCGCTTCTGGGCTGAGCAACTGGGGTCAGCAGCGTTCGTCGGCATTGCCTGCCGACTCGGGCTTCGACGTCGACCTTCCCTCGGTGGTCGAGCCGGATCTGTCCGGACGCCATTCGGATGACCTGGACGTTCCCGACTTCCTGAAGTAGGCCGCGCGTCCGTTACCGCCAAAGCAGCATGGCACCGCCCGCGGGCGGTGCCATGCTGCTTTGGCGGGTTACGGTGATTGGTATGAAGATTTCAATGTTGCTGGTACTTGATGCGGCGGTGGGCTGAGTGTTTTCCTGGCGAGCCGAGGTGCGGCCCGGCGTGTGGGCGGCGTTCACGAACGTCGCGGCAGGCAACCTGGCGCTCCACGTCGGCGACGATCCGGCCGCGGTCCGCCGCCGCCGGGATGAACTTGAACAAACCGCCGGGCTCGGTTCCCGCCACTTCCGGTACATGAACCAGGTCCACGGCAACGCGGTGGCAGTCGTCGCCGCAGGCGCCGCCGACGCCGGCCGGGACGGCCCGGTGACGGCGCCGACCGCCGACGCCATGGTTTCGGCCGGGGAGCCGCTGGCGGTCATGGTGGCCGACTGCGTGCCGATCGTGCTGGTGGGGGAGCGCGCGGTCGCCGGCCGGGCTGCGCCGGTGCTGGGCGTCGTCCATGCGGGCCGGCCGGGCATGGCCGCCGGGGTGGTCCCGGCCGCCRTGGCGCGGATGCGTGCGCTCGGAGCCGAAGACCTCGCCGCCTGGGTCGGCCCGTCGATCTGCGGACACTGCTATGAGGTTCCCGAGGCCATGCGTGCGGAGGTGGCCGCGCTCGTTCCCGCGGCCTGGTGCACGACGTCGCACGGCACCCCCGGGCTGGACCTTCCCGCCGGGGTGCGGAGTCAGCTGGCGGCTGACGACGTCGCCGTCGAATATGCCGGCGGTTGCACCCGGGAGGATGCGGACCTGTTTTCGTACCGCCGCGACAACCGGACGGGCCGGTTCGCAGGGCTGGTTTGGACGGAGGAAGTCCAGTGACCGAGCCAGCCATGTGGGACGGCCGCGACGACGCGCGCCTCGCCGAGCTGCGCCGGCGGCTAGCCGCCGTCCGGCTCCGGATCGACGCCGCCACGGCCGGCGCCGGGCGGCAGGACGCCCCGCCGGAACTAATCGTGGTCACCAAGTTCCACCCCGCCGGCGACGTCGCGCGGCTGGCTTCGCTCGGCGTTGCGGACGTCGGCGAAAACCGGGACCAGGAAGCGGCGGACAAGGCTGCCCGGCTGGCAGGGCTGCGGCTCCGCTGGCACTTCATCGGCCAGCTGCAGAGCAACAAGGCCAAATCCGTGGTGAAGTACGCCCATGCGGTGCACTCGGTCGACCGGCCCCAGCTGGTCGCCGCCCTCGCCAAGGCGATGGCCGCCGAACATGAGCGCACCGGCCGCGAGGACCTCGAGTGCTTCATCCAGGTCAGCCTGGACGAGGACGCCGACGGGCGCCGCGGGGGCGCCCTGCCCGCCGCGGTCCCGGAACTGGGCGGACTGCTCGCCGCAGCCGCCGGTGTCCGGCTGGCCGGCGTTATGGCTGTGGCACCCTTGGGGGTGGCTCCGGACGCAGCGTTCGAGAAACTGGCCGGTATCTCCGCCCGACTCCGCGCCGAGTATCCGCAGGCCACAGCCATTTCGGCGGGGATGAGCCAGGACCTCGAAGCGGCGATCCTGTTCGGGGCGACACACCTTCGAATTGGTGCCGATATTCTCGGTCCGCGCCCGGCAGTGGGGTAGGTTCGTCGTATTGGAAGGTAATGGCGGGGATTCCAATTCAGTGATTCCGATGGAGTGACTCCAGAACTGTCAAGTCACTGAGCGGCCCGCATAGGACACGATTAGGAGTCGACCATGGCCGGCGCTCTGCGCAAGACAATGATCTATCTTGGGCTCGCCGATGGCGATGAACATTACGAGTCCGAGCATCACACACTGCACAAGGATGAGGACGATTCCATGGAGCACGACCGCGAGGAGCGCCGCGCACCGGCCCCTGTCCGCGAGGCACCCCAGGAAGATTCCTACGCCGCTGAAGAGGAATACCGCGCACCCGTGACACCCATCAAGCGAGCGGCGGCCAGCCGCGAAGAGACCACCGGACTGCGGCAGATCACGACGATCCACCCCCGGTCCTACAACGATGCCAAGCTCATCGGTGAGAGTTTCCGTGACGGCATCCCCGTCATCATGAACGTCACCGACATGGGCGAGGCCGATGCCAAGCGCCTCGTCGATTTCTCCGCAGGCCTCGTGTTCGGCCTGCGCGGCAGCATCGAACGGGTGACCAACAAGGTCTTCCTGCTATCGCCGTCGTACGTCGAAGTGATTGGTGACGACAAGAAGATCAGCGAGACGCAGGCCAGTTTCTTCAACCAGAGCTAGTCCACGATTGACGCACTGATGCCAGGCAGGGAGACCTGTCTGGCATCAGTGCTGAACAATCCGTGTTGGAATAGATGCGTAACCACTGTCAGGACACTGCGGTATCCCGAGCGAACAGAGAGATATAACTTAAGTCATGGGAATTGTTTTCGGACTGGCTTACGTTGCACTGCTGCTCTTCTTTGTTGCCCTGATCGTCCGCCTCATCTTCGACTGGGTGCAGATGTTCGCCCGCAGCTGGCGTCCGCGCGGCGCCGCGCTCGTCACCGCGCACGCCGTGTACTCCGTTACGGACAAGCCGCTCAAGCTGCTCGGCCGGATCCTGCCGCCGCTGCGGCTCGGCGGAATCTCGCTTGACTTGGCGTTCCTGGCGCTCTTCCTGGCCGTTTCGGTGGCCATGGGCATCGCCAGGTACTTTACCTTCGCGCAGCCCATCGCCGCGTAGCCGCGGCGGCGGACCTGGTCCGACGCCGAAAAGATTGAAACTCCGGTTTGACACTGCGGTGTTGAATTAGAGGAACCAGACCATATTTAGGTACCGTAGTTTTGACGGCCGGAAGGCCCCTGACTAACTAGACCAACGAGGTGACCAGATGGCTTTGACGCCAGAAGACGTTGTCAACAAGCGCTTTCAGCCGACCAAGTTCCGTGAAGGCTACGACCAGGACGAGGTTGATGACTTCCTGGATGAGATCGTCGTCGAACTGCGGCGCCTGAACCAGGAGAACGACGAGCTGCGCAAGAAGCTCGCCGAGTCCGGTTCCGGCACGGCTGCCAGCTCCGCTGCTGGCGCTCCCGTCGTGGAAAAGGTGCCTGCACCCGTCAAGGCCGAAAAGGACGACCGCGCCAAGGCAGAAACCGAGGCCAAGGCCGCCGAAGCCGCCAAGAAGAAGGAAGCCGAGCAGGCGCCGGCACCCGTTGCCGCCCCGGCCGCCCGTGTCGCTTCCACGCCGTCCGCCGAGTCCGCAGCAGGACTGCTGGCCATGGCGCAGCAGATGCACGACAAGCACGTGTCCGACGGCGAGCAGCAGCGCGACAAGATCATCGCTGAGGCGCAGATTGAAGCCAGCAGCCTCGTCAACGATGCGCAGGAAAAGTCCCGCAAGATCCTCGGCGCCCTCGAGCAGCAGCGTTCCGTGCTGGAGCGCAAGGTCGAGCAGTTGCGGGGCTTCGAGCGTGACTACCGTTCCCGCCTGAAGGCCTACATCGAAGGCCAGCTGCGTGACCTGGACGCCCGTGGTTCGGTGGCGGCCCCCGAGGTCGAAGCCAACAGCTAGGACGTTTAGCAAGTATTCTGAAAGCCGGTGGCTGAGGACTCCCTCGGCCACCGGCTTTTGCCTTAACCTGCTCCGGAACGAAAGCACTATGACTGACGCACCAACCCCAGACTCAGCCCAGCCCGCAGACTCCGCCCAGCCTTTGCCGGCCGCTGACGGCGCCGTGCGCAAGCCGCGGCGCGCCCTGCTGCTGTCCCTGTTCGCCGGGTTCGCGGTGTTCGCCTACGTGTTCGACCAGCTCACCAAGCTGTGGGTCACGGCCACCATGACTGAAGGCGAGCGGATCCCCGTACTGCCGCCGCTGCTGCACTGGTATTACATCCGCAACTCCGGCGCCGCGTTCTCGATCGGCGAAAACGTCACCTGGGTGTTCACCATCATCATGGCCGCCGTGTCGGTTGCGATCCTGCTGCAGCTGCGCCGGCTCGGCTCCGCCTGGTGGGCGCTGGCCCTCGGGCTGCTACTAGGCGGCGCGCTCGGGAACCTGACCGACCGGCTCTTCCGGGAGCCCTCGTTCGCGATGGGCCATGTGGTGGACTTCATCCAGCTGCCCAATTTCGCGATCTTCAACATCGCCGACTCGGCTGTGGTCTCCGCGGTGGTCATCATCTGCCTGCTCACCCTGCGCGGCCTAGGCCTGGACGGCTCGCGCCTGGGCAAGCGCCAGGACACGGCCGCCACCGGCCCGGCCGCGCCGGACCACGGTACCCGTGAGCACAAGGCGCCGGAACACAACGCCCGGGAGCACAATGTCTGAGCCCGGACCGGTGACGGCGCCGGAGCGCCGGCACTTTACCGTCCCCGACGAACTGGCGGGGGCCCGGGTCGACGCCGGGTTGGCGAAGCTGATGGGCATCTCCCGCTCACAGGCGGCCACGCTGATCGCTGAGGGCAACGTCAGCAGCCACGGCAAAGCCGTCGGGAAGTCGCTCAAGCTCAGCGCAGGCGCCGAGCTCGACGTCGTCGTGCCGGCCCGCCGGGATCCCTTGGAAGTCGTGGAGGAAGTCGTGGAAGGCCTGAAGATCCTGTTGGACGATGACGAGTTCGTCGTGGTCGACAAACCCGTCGGTGTGGCCGCGCACCCGTCGCCCGGCTGGGTCGGGCCGACAGTGGTAGGTGGCCTCGCCGGCGCCGGCTACCGGATTTCAACCTCGGGTTCGCCCGAACGCGCGGGCATTGTGCACCGGCTCGACGTCGGGACCTCCGGCGTCATGGTGGTGGCCAAGACCGAGAGAGCCTACACGGCGCTCAAGCGGGCCTTCAAGGAGCGCACCGTGGACAAGGTCTACCACGCCGTCGTCCAGGGCTTGCCCGACCCGCTGGCCGGTACCATCGACGCGCCGATCGGACGCCACCCCGGGCACGACTGGCGCTTCGCCGTGATCGAGGACGGCCGTGACTCCGTGACCCACTACGAGGTGCTGGAGGCCTTTGGCAAGGCCTCACTGGTGGAGGTGCACCTGGAAACCGGCCGCACCCACCAGATCCGGGTGCATTTCTCGGCACTCCGCCACCCCTGCGCCGGAGACCTGACCTACGGCGCGGATCCCCGGCTCGCCGCCACCCTGGGCCTCACGCGGCAGTGGTTGCATGCCCGGCAGCTTTCCTTCGACCACCCGCGGACGGGGGAGCGGGTCACCGTGACCAGCGAGTATCCGCAGGACCTGCAGTACGCCCTTGAGGTGCTGGAGTCCGGCCAGGCCTGACCGGCCGCGTGCCGGGCAGGAAGAGTCCGGGCCCGGCACTAGAATGGTTCGGTGACTTCCAGCAACAACTCGTTCGTCCATCTCCACAACCACACCGAGTACTCCATGTTGGACGGTGCGGCGCGACTCGGGGAACTCTTCGATGAGACCGAGCGGCTGGGCATGCCCGCGTTGGCCACCACTGACCATGGCTACCTCTTCGGGGCCTTCGACTTCTGGAAGCGCGCCACCGACAAGGGCATCAAGCCGATCATCGGCGTCGAAGCCTATGTCACGCCGGGAACCGCTCGCACCGACAAGAGCCGGGTCCGCTGGGGCGAGGAAAGCCAGCGCAAGGATGACATCTCCGGCGGCGGCGCCTACACCCACATGACGCTGCTGAGCTACAACAACGTCGGCATGCGGAACCTGTTCCGCGCCTCCTCGATCGCTTCCCTGGACTCTGTCTTCGGCAAGTGGCCGCGGCTGGACCGCGAATTGCTCAACACCTACTCCGAGGGCTTGATCGCCACCACCGGCTGCCCGTCCGGCGAAGTCCAGACCCGGCTCCGGCTCGGACAGTACCGGGAAGCCGTCGAGGCCGCGGCCGAGTTCCGCGACATCTTTGGGGCCGAGAATTACTTCTGCGAACTCATGGACCACGGCCTGGACATCGAACGGCGGGTCACCGGGGACCTGCTCCGGCTGGCCAAGGAACTGAACCTGCCGTTGGTGGCCACCAACGACCTGCACTACACGCACGAGCATGACGCCAAGGCGCACGAGGCCCTGCTGGCCATCCAGTCCGGCTCCACGCTGCTGGAACCCACCTACGACAACGGCGGCTCCCGCTTCGCTTTCTCCGGCAGCGGGTACTACCTGAAATCGCCGCAGGAAATGCGGGAACTCTTCCGGGACCACCCGGACGCCTGCGACAACACGCTGCTGATCGCCGAACGCTGCGAGGTCTCCTTCAACACCGGCGCCAACTACATGCCGCGGTTCCCCTGCCCGCCGGGCGAGGACGAGACCTCGTGGCTGGTCAAGGAGGTGGCCACCGGGCTTGCGTACCGCTACCCGGGCGGCGTGCCGGACAAGGTACGCACCCAGGCGGACTACGAACTGGGCGTCATCACCTCGATGGGGTTCCCCGGCTACTTCCTGGTGGTGGCGGACTTCATCAACTGGGCCAAGAACAACGGCATCCGGGTAGGTCCCGGCCGCGGCTCCGGCGCCGGTTCCATGGTCGCGTATGCGATGCGCATCACCGACCTGGACCCGCTGCACCACGGCCTGATCTTCGAACGCTTCCTGAACCCGGACCGCGTTTCCATGCCTGACTTCGACGTCGACTTCGATGACCGGCGACGCTCCGAAGTGATCGACTACGTGACGCGCAAGTACGGCGACGAGCGCGTCGCCATGATCGTCACCTACGGCACCATCAAGACCAAGCAGGCGCTCAAGGACTCCTCGCGCGTGCTGGGCTATCCGTTCAGCATGGGCGAACAGCTCACCAAGGCGCTGCCGCCGGCCGTGATGGCCAAGGACATCCCACTGGCGGACATCCAGAACAAGGACTCCAAGCGCTACAGCGAGGCTGCGGACTTCCGGCAACTGATCGCCACGGACCCGGAGGCGGCCAAAGTCTTCGAGACCGCCCTCGGCATCGAAGGCCTGAAACGGCAGTGGGGCGTCCACGCCGCCGGTGTCATCATGTCCTCGGACCCGATCATCGATGTCATCCCGGTCATGCGCCGTTTCCAGGACGGCCAGGTCATCACGCAGTTCGACTACCCGACCTCCGAGGGCCTCGGCCTGATCAAGATGGACTTCCTCGGCCTGCGGAACCTGACGATCATTTCCGACGCGCTGGAAAACATTAAGATGAACCGGGGCGTGGACCTGGACCTGGAGGCCCTGGCCCTCGACGACGCCGCCTCGTACGAACTGCTGGCCCGGGGCGACACCCTGGGCGTGTTCCAGCTCGACGGCGGTCCGATGCGTTCGCTGCTCAAGCTGATGAAGCCGGACAACTTCGAAGATATCTCCGCCGTGCTGGCCCTGTACCGGCCGGGCCCGATGGGCGCCAACGCCCACACCGACTACGCCCTGCGCAAGAACAAGATCCAGGAAGTCATCCCGATCCACCCCGAGCTCGAGGAACCCCTGAAGGAGATCCTGGGCGGGACCTACGGCCTGATCGTGTACCAGGAGCAGGTCATGGCGGTGGCGCAGAAGCTCGCCGGCTACTCCTTGGGCCAGGCCGACATCCTGCGACGGGCCATGGGCAAGAAGAAGAAGTCCGAGCTGGACAAACAGTTTGCCGGCTTCTCCCAGGGCATGCAGGACAACGGCTACTCCATGGAAGCGGTCAAGACGCTCTGGGACATCCTGCTGCCCTTCTCCGACTATGCCTTCAACAAGGCGCACTCGGCTGCGTACGGCGTGATTTCGTACTGGACCGCCTACCTGAAGGCGCACTACGCGCCGGAGTACATGGCCGCCCTGTTGACCTCGGTCGGAGACGACAAAGACAAGTCCGCGATCTACCTCAACGAGTGCCGGCGGATGGGCATCACAGTGCTTCCGCCGGACGTCAACGAGTCTGCTCTCAACTTCACCCCGGTCGGCAACGACATCCGCTTCGGCATGGGCGCCATCCGCAACGTCGGCGTCAACGTCGTCGACGCGATGGTGGCCGCACGCGAAAGCGAAGGCGCGTACACCTCCTTCAAGGACTACCTGATGAAGGTCCCCGCGGTCGTCTGCAACAAGCGGACCATCGAATCGCTGATCAAGGCCGGCGCGTTCGACTCGCTCGGACACCACCGCCGGGCCCTGGCCATGATCCACGAGGAGGCCATCGACTCGGTGATCACGCTCAAACGCAACGAGGCGATCGGACAGTTCGACCTGTTCGCCGGCATCGATGCCACCGAGTCGGAGTCCTCGCTAAGCATCGAGATCCCCGAGCTGCCCGAATGGGAAAAGAAGGACAAACTGTCCTTCGAACGCGACATGCTGGGACTCTATGTCTCGGACCACCCGCTGCAGGGCCTGGAGGGGCTGCTGTCCCAGCACGCGGACCAGTCCATCACCTCCGTGATCGCCGAGGACGGCCCGCACGACGGCGCCATCATCACCATCGCGGGGATGATCACCTCACTGAGCCGGCGGATCGCCAAGGCCAGCGGTAACGCCTACGCGCGCGCCGAGATCGAGGACCTCGGGGGCTCGGTGGAAGTGATGTTCTTCGGCCAGGTCTACGGACCGATCGCCTCGGTGCTGGCCGAAGACCTGATCGTCGTCATCAAGGGCCGGCTGCAGCGCCGGGACGACGGCGCGGTGGCCGTCAACTGCATGGAACTCTCGGTACCGGACCTCAGCGAAGGCCTCGACGGGCCGCTGGTGATCACCATGCCGACGCACAAAGCCACCGAAGCCGTGGTGAACGAACTCGGTGAGGTGCTCAAGACCCACCGCGGCAGGTCGGAGGTGCGGCTGCACCTGCACGGTGATTCCCGGGTGGAGGTGATGGGGCTGCCCGTGCATCTGCGCGTCAACCCCAGCCCGTCCCTGTTTGGCGACCTCAAGGTGCTGCTCGGCCCCACCTGCCTGGACAGCTGATGGGCAGGCCGGCCGGCCTGCCCGGGTCTGCGCCGGCCTAGATTTCGTAGTCGAGCGGCGCCGGCTGGCTGTAGCTGCCCCCGTGGTACAGCAACGGCACGCCGTCGCCGCCGATTGCGCCGTCGACCACCTCGACGACCACCACGGCGTTGTTCTCGAAGGAGAGCCGCATCTGGATTTTGCCGATCAGCCAGCCTGAGACGTCCTTGAGGATCGGCACCTCGTGCGGGCCGAGCTCCCAGTGGTCGCCCCCGAACCGGTCGCGGGTGCGGGCGAACCGGTCCGCGAGGCCCTGGTTCTCCAGCCCGAGCATGTGCGCCCCGACGTACGCCGAGTTGGCCACCGCGGGCCAGGAGCTGGAGGTGCGGGCCATGTTGAATGTGAAGCGCGGCGGCTTGGCCGAAAGGGACGCCACCGAGGTGGCGGTGAAACCGTAGGGGACGCCGTCGTAGTTCGCCGTGATAATGGCGACGCCGGCGGCGTGCCGGCGGAACATCTCCCTGAACGTTCCTTCGAAGGCTTCTTCGGCTGCCACTGGTTCATCTCCCTGTTGTTCGTGCGACTGGTACTTCCTGCCAGCGTATTCCGGCGAAGCCCCGCCCGCGGCATTCGGCCGGCACTATCCGGCATCCGGACGTCACGTGGCGGCCGGCCCCGTCATGACCGGCAGCGCCGGATCCTTTGTTAAGGTTTGTTGCATGACACAACCCGCGGCGCCCCTTCCCGTTGACCAGCACGACGGCGGCCCGGGGCACGCCGGACCCGCCCGGCCCGGCCGTACTGCACGGTGGAAGGGACCCGCCGCGATCGTGGCGGCAGGTCTTCCGGCGGGCCTGCTGTGGTGGCTCCTGGCGCCCACCGGGCTCAACCTCATCACCCGCGACCCCGCCCTGGCCGCCGGCAGCAACCCCGCGACCTGGCTTCCCCGGGATCTGGTCCTGGCCGGCTTGTTCCTCCTGGCGGGCTGCCTGTCCGGCGTCTTCACCGCCGGCAACCGGCCCGCCCGGCTGACAACCGCGACAGTGGTCCTCGCCGTCGCCGCTGGCGCCGCGGGCGCGCTCCTGGCGTGCGGAACCGGAGTGCTTGCCGGCAGCTGGTGGAGCCCCGCGCCGGATGCCCACGGCGCCGCCGGGATCGCATTCTCGCTGCGGGCCTACCCGATACTCCTGGTCTGGCCCGCCGCCACCGCCCTGTCAATCTTCCTGGCCACCGTCTTCAGCCGGCCGGAGCCCGAGCAGGGGCCGGGCGCGCCTGAGGAACGGCTCCCGTAACAGCGTCCGGCCCCGGCACCGCCGACGCGTAAAATGGACGCGTGACCCCAACTGCTGACAACCCCGCACCCTCCGCCCTCACTTTCCGCACCGTGGACCTGCGCGGGCACCGGCTGTCCCTCGCCGGGCTCCGCGCCGCCGTCCCGCGGGCACAGCACGACACCCTGGCGGACGCCGAGCAGAAGGTCCTGGATATCATTTCGGCGGTCCGCGCACGGGGCTTTGCGGCGCTGAGCGAGTTGGCGTTGAAGTTCGACGGCGTCGAACAGACCCGCCCGCGCGTTCCCGCCGAGGCCCTCACGGCGGCGCTGGACGGGCTGGACCCGGCCGTGCGCGCCGCCCTCGAGGAATCGATCCGCCGGGCCCGCCGCTTTGCCGACGCGCAGCGCCCGGCCGATACCGACGTCGAACTAGGTGAAGGCGCCGTAGTCAGCCAGAACTGGGTCCCGGTTGCCCGCGTCGGGCTCTACGTCCCCGGCGGACTGGCGGTCTACCCCTCCTCGGTCATCATGAACGTGGTCCCGGCGCTGGCAGCGGGCGTCCAGTCGATTGCCCTGGCCTCACCGCCGCAAAAAGACTTCGGCGGCCTGCCGCACCCCACCATCCTGGCGGCCGCGTGCCTGCTCGGCATCGACGAGGTCTACGCAATCGGCGGCGCCCAGGCTATAGCCGCGTTCGCCTACGGCATCGGCCCGGCGGACGGGGCCGCACCCGGCACGGCCGCCGGCATCGACCCGGTCGACGTCGTCACCGGGCCCGGCAACATCTTCGTGGCCACCGCCAAGCGGCTCGTCAAGGGTGTGGTCGGGATCGACTCGGAGGCGGGCACCACCGAGATCGCGATCCTGGCCGACGCCACGGCGCGGCCGGAACTCGTCGCCGCCGACCTCGTCAGCCAGGCCGAGCACGACCCTAAGGCCGCGTCGGTGCTGATCACCGATTCCGAGGAACTCGCGGCCGCCGTCCGCGGCGAACTCGACGCCCTGGCCGCCGCGACCAAACACGGCGCCCGGGTCCGGGAAGCCCTGTCCGGCCCGCAGTCCGGCGTTGTCCTGGTCGACGACCTCGAACAAGGCATCGCCGCCTGCGACGCGTACGCCGCCGAACACCTCGAAATCATGACGGCCGACGCCGCCGCCGTGGCCGCCAGGATCCGGAACGCCGGCGCGATCTTCGTGGGGGACTACAGCCCGGTCAGCCTCGGGGACTACTGCGCCGGGTCCAACCACGTGTTGCCCACCAGCGGAACCGCTGCGTTCTCCTCGGGGTTGAACGTGACTACGTTCCTGCGCGCCATCCAGGTGATCAACTACAGCAGGGCGGCGCTGGCGGAGGTCAGCGGACACATCGTCAGCCTCTCCCGGGCGGAAGACCTGCCGGCGCACGGCGAGGCGGTCACTGCCCGGTTCCCAGCAGGCGGCTGACGCCGGCAGCCGGCGCAGCAAACCACTACATGTAGTAATTACAGGCTTGTTATTCAGCAACATCTAGTCGTAAACTGGTCCCGGAAGCACCATCCGCGGTGCTCAAGCTCGTTCAAGAGTGTCCAGGTTGCGGCAGGGGAGGAATCGACGTGTATTGCCCGTTCTGCCGTAATCCTGATTCGCGCGTGGTGGACAGCCGCATCGCCGACGACGGCTCCGCCATCCGGCGCCGCCGGCAGTGCCCCGGATGCGGACGCCGCTTCACCACGGTGGAAACCACCAGCCTGACCGTCATCAAGCGCTCCGGCGTCGGCGAACCGTTCAGCCGCAGCAAGGTCATCAACGGCGTGCGGAAGGCCTGCCAGGGCCGTCCAGTCACCGAGGACGACCTCGCCATGCTGGCGCAGGAGGTCGAGGAGACCATCCGGGCCTCCGGCGCCGCCGAAATCGAAGCCCATGAGGTGGGCCTGGCCATCCTCAACCCCTTGCAGCGCCTCGACGAGGTCGCCTACCTCCGGTTCGCGAGCGTGTACCAGGCCTTCGAATCGCTGGAAGACTTCGAGTCGGCGATCGCCCTGCTCCGCCACGAGGCCGAGTCCAAGGGACTCGAAGGCAAGAGCCCGCAGAAGAGCCAGCTCTAGGCTCACTCAAGTTCCGGTGGTGGCAGCGGAGGGGAAGCCGCGGCCACCACCGGCTCCAACCCAACTGACTCGCAGTAGTTGTCGTTTTGATCTCTCAGAACGACAACTAGTGCGAGTTAGTTGGGTTAAGCCTCGGTGCTACTTGGCCAGCTTGTGCGTGAGGGCCACCTCGATCGCCGCACCCACGATGCCCGCGTCGTTCTTCAGTTCGGCCGGGACGATCGGCGTCCGCAGCGACATGTGCGGCAGGAACTCGTCGGCGCGCTTGGAAATGCCGCCGCCCACGATGAACAGTTCCGGGGAGAACAGGAACTCGACGTGGGAGAAGTAGCGTTGCAGCAGCACGCTGTATTCGGTCCAGCTCAGGCCGTCGCGTTCACGGGCGACGGCGGAGGCCTTGCTCTCGGCGTCGAAGCCGTCAATTTCCAGGTGGCCCAGTTCGGCGTTAGGGACGAGTTTGCCGTTGAAGATGAACGCCGAACCGATGCCGGTGCCGAGGGTGATGACCAGGACGGTGCCGTGGACGCCTTCGCCGGCTCCGTAGCGCGCCTCGGCCAGGCCGGCGGCATCGGCGTCGTTGATGACCTCCACGGGACGGCCCAGGCGGGCCGTCAGCAGCGCGTCGATGTCCAGGTTCAGCCAGGAGTGGTCCACGTTGGCTGTGGAGTGGACGACGCCGTGCTGGATGATCCCGGGGAAGGTCACGCCCACCGGGGAATCCGACGGCGGGGCGTCGGGACGCTTGGACAGCTCCGCGACGACCTGCGCCACGACGCCGGCCACGGCCTCAGGGGTGGACGGCTGTGGGGTGGGCACGCGGACCCGGTCGCCCACCAGTTTGCCCTTCTTGAGGTCGACGATTCCGCCTTTGATCCCGGTGCCACCGATGTCGATGCCGATCAGCGGGGCGTTCTTCTTCGTCTTCTCGTCCTTGTTGGCCAATGGGGTTCCGTTCGTGGCAGGGGCGGGTGGCGCTTCGGGCGGTGTTGCGAAATCAGGGGAGGGTGAGGACCTCGGCGCCGGTCTCCGTGACCAGCAGGGTGTGCTCGAACTGGGCGGTCCGCCTGCGGTCGCGCGTCACGACCGTCCAATCGTCGGCCCACATGTCCCAGTCGACCGTGCCGAGCGTGAGCATGGGTTCGATGGTGAAGACCATGCCGGGTTCCATCACGGTGTTGTAAGCCGGGGCTGCGTCGTAGTGCGGGATGATCAGCCCGGTGTGGAAGGCCTCGCCGACGCCGTGGCCGGTGAAGTCCCGGACAACGCCATAGCCGAAGCGCTTGGCATAGGACTCGATGGTCCGGCCGATCACATTGATTTCGCGGCCCGGTGCCACCGCCCGGATGGCGCGGCGCAGGGACTCCGCGGTGCGTTCGACCAGGAGCCGTGACTCCTCGTCGACGTCGCCCACGAGGAAGGTGTAGTTGGTGTCGCCGTGCACGCCGCCGATGAACGCCGTGATGTCGATGTTGAGGATGTCGCCGTCCTGGACCACAGTGCTGTCCGGAATGCCGTGGCAGATCACTTCGTTGAGTGAGGAGCACAGGGACTTGGGAAAGCCGCGGTAGCCGAGGGTGGAGGGGTACGCCTTGTGGTCCAGCAGGAACTCGTGTCCCACCTTGTCCAGCTGGTCGGTGGTGACGCCGGGAACGATGTGCTTTCCCACCTCCACAATGGCCTGGGCGGCGATCCGCGAGGCGATCCGGATCTTCTCGATGGTCTCGGCGCACTTGACCTCGGAGCCGGTGAACTTGGCCGGAGCGGGCCTGCCGACGTACTCGGGGCGCGGAATGGACGCCGGCACGGCAAGCTGGGGGCTCACAGCTCCCGGGACAAGGGTGCCAATGGGTGCAGTCGAGGTAAGAGAAGGCATACATTGATTCTATAAGCCCCCGGGCAAAGCCTGGGGAATACGGCGCCCGGGGGAATGTAGGGCCGGGACAAGAGAAACCGCAAAAGGCAGCAGCAGGAACCGCGAAGGAGAGCCGATGACCGAGTACTGGTACAACGTCAACACCCATGAGATCGAGGAAGACGCGATGTCCGACTGGAGCCAGCTGATCGGCCCCTACAAAACCCGCGAGGAGGCCGAACACGCGCTCGAGAAGGTCAAGGCCCGCAACGAGGCCTGGGACAAGGGCGACGACGACTAGGATGCAGCCCGGCCGCGCACTGTCCAAAGCGGTCTTCCGTGGGCAAGAATGACTTTACCTACATCCGAATACCGGCTCCACCGGTAGTGCAAGGAGGCACAAGATGGCCGAACTCAGCCCCGAATATGCAGGACAGTGGCGGTTCGACCCGGCCCACACGCGCATCGGTTTTTCGACCCGGCACGCAATGGTCACCAAGGTCCGCGGAGCTTTCAACGACGTCGACGGCTTCATTACCGTGGACGCGGAGAACCCGGAACGCTCGAAGGTCGAGCTGACCGTCAAGGTCGCGAGCATCGACACCCGCAACGCGGACCGCGACCAGCATCTGCGGACCAACGATTTCTTTGACGCCCCCCGGTTTCCGGAGATCACCTTCGTGAGCAGCCGGGTGGACCAGGTGGACCAAGGCCACTTCATCGTCAGCGGCGACGTGACGATTAAGGGCATCACGAAAGAAATTTCGATTCCGATCGACTTCATCGGCGTCGAACGGGATCCCACGGGCACCCTGCGAGCGGGCTTTGAAGGGTCCCGGCGTATCGACCGCCAGGATTTCGGGCTCAAGTGGAATACCGCCCTGGATTCCGGCGGGGTGCTGGTATCGGACAAGGTCACGCTGGAGTTTGAGGTGTCCGCCATCAAGGTCGACGACGCCGCCGCCGAGCCCGCCGCAGGCTGAGGCCGCAGCGAACACGGGCACGCTGAAGACACCCGAGGCGGCCACGCAGGCCTAGGCAGGCCTAGAAGGAGTGCTCCGGGCCGGGGAACTGGCCCGAGCGCACGTCCTCGCCGTAGGCTTTCGCGGCGTCCGCCAGGGCGGTCCGCAGGTCCGCGTACCGCTTGACGAACTTGGCCATCTTCCCGCCGCGCAGCCCGGCCATGTCCTGCCACACCAGCACCTGGCCGGTGGTGGCGTTGCCGGCCCCGATGCCGATGGTGGGGACCTCGACGGCGGCGTCCACGGCGGCCGCCGCTGCCGCCGGAACCATTTCCATCAGCACGCAAAACGCCCCGGCTTCGGTCAGCGCCACGGCGTCGTCGATGAGGCCCTGCGCGTCGTCGCCGCGGCCTTGGACGCGGTAGCCGCCGAGGGAGTGCTCGCTCTGCGGCGTGAAGCCGATGTGCGCCATCACGGGGATGCCGGCCTGCACCATCGCCCGGACGGTGTCGGCGTAAAACCTGCCGCCTTCCATCTTCACCGCGTGGGCGAGTCCCTCCTTGAGGAACCGCACACCGGTGGCGACCGCCTGCTCGGCCGAGACCTCGTAGCTGCCGAAGGGCAGGTCGGCCACCACCAGGGCGCGCCGCGCGGAGCGGGCGACGGCCCGGCATAACGGAATCAGCTCATCCACGGTGACGGGCAGGCTGGTTTCGTTGCCGAAGACGTTGTTCGAGGCGGAATCTCCCACCAGCAGCACCTCGATGCCGGCCTGGTCGAAGATCTCGGCACTGTACTGGTCATAGGCTGTGAGCATGGCGAAGTGTTCACCGTTGCGCTTCGCCTCGCGCAGGTGGTGCGTGCGGATCCGGGCCGCGGGCTTGGCGGCCGCTGCCGGCACGGCCGGGGACGGGCCGGCACCGTAGGGTGCGGCGAGTTCTGCGGACATGCGGGATTCTGGGCTATCGCTGGGGGCCATGCCACGAGCGTACTGGGAGATCCCGTGTCCCAGCCACCACGGCGGGGCAAGCCGCTGAAAACCTGTCACAAAGCGGGGCGCCGAGGCGGGTTGGCGGCGCGCCGACTTGTTGCCACGGGATGCCGGGGGGCCGCAGCCGCGGTGCAGGGACGCCCGTCCAGCAATCGCCGGGAATGCTTAGTAGAGTGATTCGTGAGCAGCCGCGTGACGGCCCCGACGTGGAGTCGGGCCAGGTCCGGGGCACGGATCCCACCCGGAAAGAGGCAGCACCATGGACCGCCAGCAAGAGTTTGTCCTGCGGACGATCGAAGAGCGCGACGTGCGCTTCGTGCGCCTCTGGTTCACCGACGTCGTGGGGTCCCTCAAGTCCGTGGCGTTGGCGCCGGCAGAGGTCGAGGGCGCTTTCGAAGAGGGCCTAGGCTTCGACGGCTCCGCCATTGAAGGGCTCGCCCGCGTTTTCGAATCCGACATGCTGGCGCAGCCGGACCCGGCCACCTTCCAGATCCTGCCCTGGCGCGGCGAGACGGAAGCGACGTCCCGGATGTTCTGCGACATCCTGACGCCCGACGGCGAACCTTCCGCGGCGGACCCGCGCAACGTCCTTAAACGCAACCTCGCCCGGGCCGCGGACCTCGGCTTCACCTGCTACACGCACCCGGAGATCGAGTTCTACCTGCTCAAATCCCAGGAACCCGGCCCGGACGGTGCACCGGTTCCGGTGGACGAGGGCGGCTACTTCGACCACGTGCCCGGCGGCGTGGCGCAGGACTTCCGCCGCACGGCCGTGACCATGCTGGAATCCGTGGGCATCTCGGTGGAGTTCAGCCACCACGAGGCCGGACCGGGCCAGAACGAGATCGACCTGCGCTACGCCGATGCCCTGCAGACCGCGGACAACATCATGACCTTCCGCACCGTGATCAAGGAGGTCGCCCTGCAGCAGGGCACCTACGCCACGTTCATGCCCAAGCCGTTCACGGCGCACCCGGGCTCCGGCATGCACACCCACTTTTCCTTGTTCGAAGGCGACACCAACGCCTTCTATGAGGCCGGCGCGGAGTTCCAGCTCTCCGAAACGGCCCGGCAGTTCATCGCCGGGATCCTCAAGCACGCCCCCGAATTCACGGCCGTGACCAACCAGTTCGTGAACTCGTACAAGCGGCTCTGGGGCGGGGGAGAGGCACCCAGCTACCTGAGCTGGGGTCACAACAACCGCTCGGCCCTGGTCCGGGTGCCGCTGTACAAGCCGGGCAAGGGCCAGTCGGCGCGGATCGAATACCGCGGCATCGACTCCGCCGCCAACCCGTACCTCGCCTACGCGGTGCTGCTCGGCGCCGGCCTGAAGGGCATCGAGGAGGGCTACCAGCTGCCGGCCGCCGCCGAGGACGACATCTGGTCGCTCAGCTCGGCCGAGCGCCGCGCGATGGGCCACGATCCGCTGCCGGCCAGCCTGCACGACGCGATCCGGACCATGGAAGAATCCGAGCTCATGCCGCAGATCCTGGGCGAGCAGGTCTTCGAGCACTTCCTGCGCAACAAGCGCGCGGAGTGGCAGGACTACCGCCTGCAGGTGACGCCCTACGAGCTGCGGCGCAACCTGGCCATCCTCTAGGACGGCCGCGGTGAGCCTGGCGCGGCGCCTCATCGCCGCCGGTTTCAACGACCTCGAGAAGGGCGAACGGTTCCTGGCCGCCCCGGAACTCGAGGGCCTGGACCAGGACGCCCTGTTCGCCGGGCTACAGCTGGCGGCCAACCCGGACACGGCGCTCCAGTCACTGGTCCGGCTGATCGAGAAACACCCGGACCTACGGCGGCTTGCGGCCGCGGACCCGGACCGCAGCGAGCCGCTCTACCGGGTGCTCGGGGCGTCCGAAGCCCTCGGCGAGTTCCTCATCCGGCACCCCGAACACCTGGAAGCCTTCCAGGCCAAGGCGAGCCCGGAACCCCGGCCCGCGGACGCCGACGCGCTGCGCACCCGGCTCCTGCACGCCGTCCGGGCCGACCCCAAAGCCGACCGCCCGGTCGCGGGCCTGACCGGCCAGGAGGGCTACGTCGCCCTGCGCACGGCCTACCGGCGCGGCCTGGTGGAGCTGGCCGTCAAGGACCTCTGCGCCGCCGATCCGCTGGACTTCATGCCCTCCGTCGGGGCCGAACTGGCGGACCTGGCCGGCGCCGCGATCGAGGCAGCCCTGGCCGTGTCCCGGGCCGAGGCGGCGGCGCAGTTCGGCGCCGGCGACGTGGCCGACGTCGGACTGGCCGTGATCGGGATGGGCAAGTGCGGCGCCCGCGAGCTGAACTACATCTCCGACGTCGACGTCATCTACGTGATCGACGCCGGCAGGCTGGAAGACTCCCGGGCGAACAGCATCGGGACCGCCCTGGCCTCGGGCATTTCGCGGGCCATCACGTCCACCAGCCGGGAGCCCGGGTTGTGGGAGGTGGACGCCAACCTCCGGCCGGAGGGCAAGTCCGGGCCGCTGGTCCGCACCCTGGCCTCGCATGAGAGCTACTACGCGCGCTGGGCCGAGAGCTGGGAATTCCAGGCCCTGCTTAAGGCGCGCACCATCGCCGGCGACGCCGGGCTCGGCGCCCGCTACGAGGCGGCCGTCGCGCCGCTGATCTGGTCTTCCGCCGGCCGCGAGGGGTTCGTCGAGTCGGTCCGGTCTATGCGCCGCCGGGTCACGGACCACATCCCTGCCGAAGAGGAACAGCGGCAGATCAAACTGGGCCGCGGCGGCTTGCGCGACGTCGAATTCACCGTCCAGCTGCTCCAGTTGGTGCACGGCAAAGCGGACGAGAGCCTGCGCTGCCGGGACACGACCTCGGCCATCGCTGCGCTCTCGGCCGGGGGCTACATTGGACGGTCCGACGCCAAGGAATTCGACCGCGACTACCGCTACCTCCGGCTGCTCGAACACCGGATCCAGCTGTTCCAGCTGCGCCGCACGCACCTCATGCCGGTCAAGGAAGCCTCGCTGCGCTCCCTCGCCAAGGCGGTGCTGGGCCCGTTCTCGAACGAGCGCCCGCATCCCGATGCGCTGCTCGCGGCGTGGCGGAAGACCAAGAGGTCCGTGCGGGAGCTGCATGAGCGCATCTTCTACCGGCCGCTGCTGAACACCGCGGCCGCGCTGAGCAGCGAGGACGCCAGGCTCACCCCGGAAGCCGCCCAGGGCCGGCTCGCCGCGCTCGGTTACCTCGACCCGCCCGGCGCCATGCGCCACATTGAGGCGCTCACCGGCGGGGTCAGCCGCCGCGCCGCGCTGCAGCGGCAGCTGCTGCCGATTCTCCTCGGCTGGCTCGCCGAGGGCGTGGACCCCGACGGCGGCCTGTTGGCCTTCCGGCGGGTCAGCGAGGCGCTCGGCACCACGCACTGGTACCTTGGCCTGCTCCGGGATTCGACGGCGGCTGCCGAGCGGCTGTGCCATGTGCTCTCCAATTCGCGGCTGATCTCGGATCTGCTGGAAGTCTCGCCCGAGTCCGTCGCGTGGCTGGGCTCGGACAAGGATCTGCTCCCGCTCAGCTATGAGGCGCAGTGGCTGGAGATCACCTCCAAGATGTCCCGCCACGCGGACCCCGAAAACGCGATGCGCCTCATCCGGCTGATCCGTCGCCGCGAGATCCTGCGGATCGCCATCGCGGACAGCGCCGGGCTGCTGGACCAGGACCAGGTGGGGGAGGCGCTGGCCGATACCGACCGCGCCGCCGTGCTCGGCGCGCTCCGGGTCGCCGAGACGGTGGTCACCGCGCGGGAGCCGCTGAAGACCCATGTGCTGGTGGTGGCGATGGGGCGCCAGGGCGGCCGGGAGATCGGCTACGGATCCGACGCCGACGTGATCTATGTGCACCGCGGCCTGCCGGGCGTTCCGGAGGACGAGGCGCAGCAGCAGGCAGCGCGGATCGTCGGGAAGCTCTCCAGCCTGCTGACCCAGCCGCTCAGGCCCGCGATCCTCGCCGAGCGTGTCCTCGCGGTGGATGCGGACCTGCGGCCGGAAGGCAAGAACGGGCCGATGGTGCGGTCCCTCGAGTCCTACGCCGAGTACTACCGGCGCTGGTCCCTCGTCTGGGAGGCCCAGGCGCTGCTGCGGGCCCGGCCGATGGCCGGCGACGACCAGCTCGCCGCCGATTTCGTGGCCTTGATCAATCCCATCCGGTACCCGGACAGGCTGTCCGACCACGACGTCCGCGAGGTCAGGCGGGTCAAGGCCCGGGTGGAGGCCGAGCGGCTGCCCCGCGGCGCGGACCCGGCCCGGCACCTGAAACTGGGCCGCGGCGGCCTGAGCGACGTCGAATGGCTCGCCCAGTTGCTGCAGTTGCGGCACGCCGGGCGGCACCCGGAGCTACGGACCACCTCCACCGTGGAGGCCCTCGAGGCGGCTGCCAGCCTGGAGCTGCTGGAGGCCGGGGAGGTGGTGCTGTTGTTGCGGGCCTGGCGGCTGGCGAGCCGGATCCGTTCGGCCAACGTGATCTGGACCGGCCGGGCCTCGGACCTGCTGCCGTCCTCACGACGCGACCTTGAGGCGGTGGCCCGCTGGTGCGGCTACGGGCACGGAAATGCCGCCGCGCTGGAGGAGGACTACCTGCGGCTCAGCCGCCGGGCACGTGCCGTTTTTGAGCGCGTCTTTTACGGCCAATAGGCGGCTGTGCAGGCCGTGTCCGCTACCGGCGTACAAATGCGGGTAACCTCGAGGGGTACTTTGCCGGTCCTGGGGACCGGTTGTCGCACTTACCTAGGGGTTGTTTGAACTTGCCCAGACTCCAGCAGACCGGGGCCGCCAGGCCGCGGTGGGTCACGGTCATCGGAGCGTTGCTGGCCTTTGCCG
The DNA here is from genome assembly GCF_056397065.1 of Arthrobacter sp. 05N428_2. Taxonomy (NCBI): domain Bacteria; kingdom Bacillati; phylum Actinomycetota; class Actinomycetes; order Micrococcales; family Micrococcaceae; genus Arthrobacter; species Arthrobacter sp. 05N428_2. Next base: position 100,816 of record NZ_JBFTMR010000006.1, read on the forward strand.
CCATGCTCTTCGGTGCCGTAGGCGCCGCCGCGGCGCCGACGGACGCACCGTCGGTCACCGCCGGTTCAGCGCATCCGGCCGCCGCGCCGTCGAGCCTTTCCGGAAAGACCTTTGTCATCGGGACGGACACCACGTTCGCCCCGTTCGAGTTCCGCGACGCGGGCGGTGAACTGACCGGCATCGATATGGACATCATCCGGGAGATCGCCAAGAAGCAGGGATTCGCCGTCGAGATCAAGTCGCTCGGCTTCAACGCGGCCCTGCAGGCGCTCTCGTCCAACCAAGTGGATGGCGTGATCGCCGGCATGTCCATCACGGAGCCCCGCAAGCAGATCTACGACTTCTCCGACCCCTACTTCGAGTCGGGCGTCCAGATGGCAGTCGCAAAGGCCAACTCGGACATCAAGAGCTACGGTGACCTGAAGGGTAAGACCGTCACGGCCAAGACCGGCAGCGAGGGCGAAACGTTCGCGAAGTCGATAGCCGATAAGTACGGCTTCACGGTCAAGTCACTGGACCAGTCCGCCACCATGTACGAGCTCGTAAAGTCCGGGAACGCCGTCGCCGTCTTCGATGACTACCCGGTGCTGGCCTACGGCATCAGCCAGAACAACGGCCTCAAGGCCGTGACCGGGAAGGAAAAGGGCGGCTCCTACGGATTCGCCGTCAACAAGGGCAGGAACCCGGAACTGCTGCAGGCGTTCAACACCGGACTGGCGGACCTGAAGTCCAGCGGCAAGTACCAGGAGATCCTGGACAAGTACCTCAAAGACCCGACGCAGGCCACCCCGACCAGTTTCTGGGACCTGCTGGTCAACAGCTTCCCCGCCCTCATGAAGGGCCTGGGCAACACCGTCCTGGTCACCGCGATTTCCTTCGCCGTGGCCATGCTGATCGGCCTGCTGATGGGCTTCCTGAAGATCTCCACGAACGTTGTCCTGCGCGGGATCGCCACCACCTTCGTCAGCGTCTTCCGCGGCACGCCGCTGCTGGTCTGGGCGTTCTTCTTCTACTTCGGCATCCCGCAGCTGACCGGCCAGCCGATCAACATCTGGGTGGCCGGCGTGCTGACGCTCAGCCTCAACTCCGGCGCCTACATCACCGAGATCGTCCGGGGCTCCATCCAGTCCGTGGACCCGGGCCAGCTCGAAGCCAGCCGCAGCCTGGGCCTTGGCTACGCGAAGTCCATGCAAAAGGTCGTGGTCCCGCAGGCGTTCAAGATCATGACGCCCTCCCTGATCAACCAGCTGATCATCATGCTCAAGGACAGCTCGCTTCTGCTCGCCATCGGCTTCGCCGAACTGCTTTACCAGGGCCAGCAGATCTACGCCGGGAACTTCCGGATTACCGAAACCCTGCTGATCGTCGCTGTCCTGTACTTCGTGGTCATCATGCTGCTGACCAAGCTGGCCAACGTTGCGGATAAGAGGTTCAACAAATGAGCGCTGCAGTCACTGCACCCAGCAAGATCTCCGTCCGGGAGCTGACCAAGTCCTTCGGCACCAACAACGTCCTCAAGGGCATCAACGCCGAGGTCGCCGAGGGCGAGGTGGTCTGCGTGATCGGGCCGTCCGGCTCCGGCAAGTCCACCTTCCTGCGTTGCCTGAACAAGCTGGAGGACATCACCGGGGGCCACGTCACGGTGGACGGCTTCGACGTGACCGACCCCAAGGTGGACATCAACGAGGTCCGCCGGCATATCGGCATGGTCTTCCAGCACTTCAACCTGTTCCCGCACATGTCCGTGATCGAGAACATCATGCTGGCACCGGTCGAATCGGGGAAGCAGGGCAAGGCTGAAGCCCGGGCTGGCGCCCTGAAGCTGCTGGAACGCGTCGGACTCGCCGAGAAGGCCGATGCCCGGCCGGCGTCGCTCTCCGGCGGCCAGAAGCAGCGCGTTGCCATTGCCCGGGCACTGGCGATGAACCCGGACATCATGCTCTTCGACGAGGCCACGTCGGCGCTGGACCCGGAAATGGTGGGCGAGGTGCTGCAGGTCATCAAGGACCTGGCGCGGGAAGGCATGACGATGGTGCTGGTCACCCACGAGATGGGCTTCGCCCGTGAAGTGGCGGACCGGGTCCTGTTCATGGCCGACGGCGTCATCTGCGAACAGGGTGCGCCGGAGGACCTGTTCGGCAACCCGCAGCAGCCCCGGACCCGGGAGTTCCTCTCCAAGGTCCTCTGAGCGGTCGATTGGATAGGTTTCAGTCATGTCCCAACACGTGTGGTTGATCGCCTTGAAAAACCTCGACGACGACGCCCGGGCGATCAAGCTGGGCGAGGTTGCCGGGCTGGAGCTTGGCGAGGGGCAGCAGCAGTTTGTCGGCGACCCGTTGCGGACGATGCTGGTGGGCCTCGAGGAGGACACCCGCTTTCCATACGTCCTCGATTCGGACGGCGCGGCCGTCGGCGTCGCGACCCTGCAGGCCGGCGCTGCCCGCGCCGCCGGCTGGGCCGATGACGACTCGGTTTGGCTGCTCCGCGGCTTCCTCGTGGACCGGCGGCGGCAGGGCAGGGGTTTCGGCGCCGCCGGCGCGGCCGGGGCCGTGCGGGAGGCTGCCCGGCTGACGGCCGCGCTGGGCGGGGACCAGCGCGGCGTCGTCCTGTCCGTCAATGAGGCCAACCCGGCCGGGCAGGCCGCCTACCGCAAGGCCGGCTTCGAAGACCGCGGGCAATACCTCGGCGGCGACGCCGGCCCGCAACGGATCATGTACCGGGGGTTCTGAACCGGCCCTCCGGGGCTGCCACAGCGCATCGCGGCGCGGCGCCAGGGCACTTCGTCCGGGGCGTCGCGTCGCTGCCGGGCACGCCCGGCAGGTCCGCTGTACGCTTGCGAAGGACATCGTGAAAATTGGGGGAATTGTGGAGTTCAAGCGTGCAGCCGGAGTCTTCGTGGCCGGTATTTCGTTATTGTTCGGGGGCCCGCTCCTGAGCTATGTCGCGGTCTTGTTTTTGACCTGGTCGGCTTCGAGGGGAGACGGCGGCATGGTGGCCGTGTTCATGGGTGTGGTGTTCGTCGGGGGTGTGCTCGCCTTGGTGGGGTTCGTTATGTTGATCGTGGCAACCCACAGGGCACTGGCAAAGATTGATGCTCTCCCCGTCCGCACGCAACCTGCGTCAAGGCAGGATCGGTACGCGTCCAATTACTGACCACGCTGCGGTATCCGGCTTTTCCAGCTTGTTCGAGCCGCCCCGTCAACCTTCGTTGACGTCGCTTCCCCCCGTCAACTAATGTTGACGCCAGGAGGTGCGCCATGCAGACGCTGATTGGCTCGATGGACGGCAAGGGGCCGGCGGAGGCGCTTTACGCGGTAGCAGAGTTGCACAAGGAGCTGGCCCGCACGGAAACCGAGGCGGTGCTCCGCGCCCGCCGGGCCGGGCTCTCCTGGGAGGCAATTGCGGTGTGCCTCGGCATTAGCAAGCAGGCCGTCCACAAGAAGTACGGCAAGCGCTGAGGCGGCGACGACAACCTAAAGGCCACCAAGGGAAGACCAGGCGCGGCCGGGCACAACGCAAAGGCCGGCCCGAGGTTTGAAACCTCGGACCGGCCTCTGTGTGCGTGGACTTTAGACGCCGTAGTAGAGCTCGAACTCGTATGGGTTCGGGCGCAGCGACAGCGGGCGGATCTCGTACTCGTACTTGTACTCGATCCAGGTGTCGATCAGGTCCTGGGTGAACACGCCGCCCGCCTGCAGGAACTCGTTGTCCTCGGCGAGGGCTTCCAGGGCTTCCTCGAGCGTGCCCGGGGCCTTGGGGATGTCCTTGGCTTCCTCGGCGGGGAGCTCGTAGAGGTCCTTGTCGATCGGAGCCGGGGGTTCGATGCGGTTGCGGATGCCGTCGATGCCGGCCATCAGCTGGGCGGCGAACGCCAGGTAGGGGTTCGACGACGGGTCCGGAGCGCGGAACTCGATGCGCTTGGCCTTCGGGTTGGAGCCGGTGATCGGGATGYGGATACCGGCGGAGCGGTTGCCCTGCGAGTAGACCATGTTGACCGGAGCTTCGAAGCCCTTGACCAGACGGCGGTAGGAGTTCACCGTCGGGTTGGTGAAGGCCAGGACGGCGGAGGAGTGCTTGAGGAGGCCGCCGATGTACCAGCGGGCGGTGTCCGAGAGGCCGGCGTAGCCCTTCTCGTCGTAGAACAGCGGCTCGCCGCCCGTCCACAGCGACTGGTGGCAGTGCATGCCCGAGCCGTTGTCACCGAAAACGGGCTTCGGCATGAAGGTGACGGACTTGCCCCAGGCGTCGGCGGTGTTCTTGATGACGTACTTGAATTTCTGCAGGTCATCGGCCGCGTGGGTCAGGGTGGTGAACTTGTAGTTGATCTCAGCCTGACCGGCGGAACCGACCTCGTGGTGGCTGCGCTCGACCTCAAGGCCGGCCTCATCCAACGCGATGCACATCGCGTCGCGCAGGTCGGCCTGCTTGTCGGTCGGGGAGACCGGGAAGTAGCCGCCCTTGACCGGAGTCTTGTAGCCGAGGTTTCCGCCCTCTTCTTCGCGGCCGCTGTTCCAGTGTGCTTCCTCGGAGTCGATCTTGTAGAAGCTGCCCTGCGGGGAGGACTGGTACTGCACGTTGTCGAAGACGAAGAACTCGGCCTCGGGGGCAAAGAATGCGGTGTCCGCGATGCCGGTGGAGGCCAGGTAGGCCTCGGCTTTCTCGGCCACGCCGCGGGGGTCGCGGTGGTACGGGTCGCCGGTCCGCGGGTTCACGATGGAGAAATTCAGCGCAAGGGTCTTCTCCAAGCGGAAGGTATCAACGAACGCGGTCGTGACGTCCGGGATGAGCTGCATGTCCGACTCGGCGATGCCCTGGAAGCCGCGGATCGACGAACCGTCGAAGAGCTGGCCGTTGACGAAGAAGTCCGCGTCTACGCTCTTGGCGGGCACGTTGAAGTGCTGCTGGACGCCCGGGAGGTCGGTGAAGCGGATATCGACGAATTTGATGTCTTCGTCTTTGATGAACTTGAGGACTTCGTCCGCAGTCTTGAACATCTATGCTCCTTACGCATATGAAAAGATCTGGCCGTCAGGCCGTGTGGTCCAGCGCAGCCGGACGGCGGGGAAAACGCAACGTCCGCCCCGCGTAGCTCGCCGCTGGCAACTGTTACCACCCTAAGGACATGGGATTTCCCCGCGGTGTCCGCTTTGTTTCGGGCAGGTTACAGAATGCGCTGACGTGTTAAAGCTAGTCGTTGTCCACAGTGTGGCCTATCCGGGTCCGTAACGTGACCAGCGGGAGTCCAAGTGGTGGACAGTCCGGAGCCCTCCCGGGAGCCGATAGGCTTGGAGGGTGGTTGATCGTAAAGACATAGGCTCGTGGCTCACCGGACCGGACACGTCCGGCATCTCTAAGTATCCGGGGGAGCGGTTGGGCCTGCCTGAGTCCGGTACTGACTCGATTGCCCGCGCGGGCCGCCGGATCGTGGCCATCTGCGTTGACTGGGGGATCGCCCTGCTGATCAGCAACTTCGCCTTTGCCGGCAACTCATGGGCCACCCTCGCGGTCTTCGCCGTCGAGCAAGCCCTCCTGGTCGGTACGCTGGGGTACAGCATCGGCCACCGGATCATGGGGATCCACGTCGTCCGGCTCGGCGGCGGCCCGGCGGGCCCGCTCGCGGCCCTGGTCCGCAGCGTGCTGCTCTGCTTGGTGATCCCCGCGGTCATCTTCGACCCCGACCACCGCGGCCTGCACGACAAAGCCATGAACACGGTCCTCGTCCGGATGTAGTGGTCGCCGGCACCGGGTAGGCGTCTCGCCCGCAACTGGGTCCCGACGATGGGATCCGACGATGGGAGGCTGCGGACCTCGCCGAGCCTGCACCAACTGGCTAACGTTGGCGACCTGGCGGAGCACCCGCGCGCCGATTTGCCGATGGTGGCCGCTATGGCGCCCCGCAGAGCGGCCGGTTGTGGCGAATCGCGTCCAGGGTGGTGAATGGCGAGGGGCGGGTCCGCCGGGCGCAGGTGTACTCCGCAACCAGCGGGGCTCAGGGGGTTTTCCCACCCCGTCCCCGTCTTAGACCTATGCCCCTTGCCGCAGGTGGCCGCTGGGTCACCTCTGCGCAGACTGAGAACGCGCCGATTGCCGACGAGGGCCGCCACGGCGCCCCGCAGAGCGGCCGATTCTGCCGAATGGGCCATGGTTCTGACGTGGCAGGGACGCCGCGCCCGCTGTTAACTCAAGCGACCCCGTAGAACGGCGCGCGAAAACCGGGCGTTAAGACGGTAACCGGAATCGGGGAGACGAGGGCGAGGTCGACGCCGGAATTCGTGCTGATTTGGGCGCAGGGCGGACCCCGCGGAGGCTAGACCCCGGCCGTCTCCTCGGCTGGCGTTGATGCGACTTCGCGCGGCTCTTCGTCCAGATAACCGTGCCGTGCCGCCCAATGTTCGAACCAGATTGTGGTGAACGGCAGCACCGCTGAGAGCCCGGCGCGGAGGGCCACCCGGAACGGCCAGCGCTGCTGCCGCCACAGTGCCAGTGCGGCGATGCCATAGCCGATGAAGAACGCACCATGGATCGGGCCGGCGATCTCCACGCCTAGTTCGGTGGTCCGGATGACCCACTTGAGGAACATCCCTACCAGCAGGGCCGCCCAGCTGCAGGCTTCGGCCACGGCGAGGACCCGGAAGATCCTGATTATGGCGGTCTTCGAGGAAAGGTTCATGGGGTCGTCTCCGGTTTCGGTCCTGGCCGCGCAAGGTGGCGCCGTCGTCGTTCAGGTGTTGTCGTGCGGAAGTCGTGCGGGGTAAAAGGAAGCGCCCCGGGTCCCGGCCTGATGCCGGTAAGCGGGGCGCTCCTGGAAAGCTCGTCCTAGTGAAGCCGACCTAGCGGCCCCTGGCAGCCTTGCGGTCCGGGCGGGCCTTATACGGATCAATGCCCTTGGGGATCGGCAGGCGGTTGCCGAGCGAGGAGATGCGCTTGGAGACGGTGTTGACCTCGAGTTTGGTCAATTCGTTCTTCATTTTGCCCATCTTCTTCGCGATCTGGCTGAGCGGCACCTGGCCCTCGCCCCGGCCGCTCTCGATCACGTGGATGGTGACGTTGGGGAGGATCCGGGCGAGGCGCTTGCGTTCGCCGTCGAGCAGCGGCTTGACCCGGTGGCTGGGGCCTTCGCTGACCAGCACGACGCCGGGCCGTCCGACGGCACGGAAGACGGCGTCCTGGGTGCGCGGGTTCACGGCGACCGGCTGGTCTTCGGTGACCCAGCCGCGGCGGAGGGTGCCCAGCGCGGCGCCCGAGGCGCCCGGCTGGTTTTCAATCTGGGCGAACGCCGCCCGCTCGGCGCGGCGGGAGAGGATCAAGGTGGCCGCTAGGACGCCCAGCGGAATGCCGATGATCAGGCCGGTAATCCAGTTGTCCAGCAGGAAGCCGACCAGGAAGCTGACAGCGACGACGCCGAGGAACGCCAGCAGCATGAGCCACTGGGCCATCGGGTCGTGCCGGCGGGTCATCTGGAAGACCTCGCCGATCTGCTTCAGCCGGCTCGGCTTCTTGACCTTGGCCTCCTTGGGCTTGCGGGAGAAGAGGCCACGCTTCGGCTCAACGGCCGAAGAACCGTTGGCTGAAGAATTGGACGTGCTGGAGTCAGAGGATTTCGCCATAGTGCCTTAATTCTACGTGATGCACGGCTCAGGGCCGGACGCCGGATTGCTCCGGCGCCGGCCCTGGGCGGCAATGGTGTGCGGGGTCTTTCAGGAGTGTGCGGCGAGCAGCGAGCTGGCTTCCTGCCGGGTGCTGCCGGAGCTTTCGATGTGCGCGAGCTGGGCGGGGATTTCCCAGCCCTTCTTGCGCATCGCGGTGGCCCAGAGCCGGCCGGCGCGGTAGGAGGAGCGCACCAGCGGCCCGCTCATCACGCCGAGGAACCCGATCTCGTCGGCTTCCTGCTGCAGGTCCACGAATTCCTGCGGCTTGACCCAGCGGTCCACCGGCAGGTGGCGCTCGGACGGGCGCAGGTACTGGGTAATGGTGATCAGGTCACAGCCGGCGTCGTGCAGGTCGCGGAGGGCCTCGGAGATTTCCTCGCGGGTCTCGCCCATGCCCAGGATCAGGTTGGATTTGGTCACCATGCCGAGCTTGCGGCCCTGGGTGATGACATCCAGGGACCGCTCGTAGCGGAACGCGGGACGGATGCGCTTGAAGATCCGCGGGACGGTCTCGACGTTGTGCGCGAACACCTCGGGCTTGGAATCGCAGATCGCCGCGATGTGCTCGGGCTTGCCGGAGAAGTCGGGGATCAGGAGTTCGACGCCGGTGCCGGGGTTCAGTTCGTGGATCTTGCGGACCGTTTCGGCGTAGAGCCAGACGCCCTCGTCGGCGAGGTCGTCGCGGGCAACCCCGGTGACGGTGGCGTAGCGCAGCGCCATGGCCTGGACCGAGCGGGCCACTTTGGTGGGTTCGAACATGTCCACCGGGGAGGGCTTGCCGGTGTCGATCTGGCAGAAGTCGCAGCGGCGGGTGCATTCGGAGCCGCCGATCAGGAAGGTGGCTTCCTTGTCTTCCCAGCATTCGAAGATGTTGGGGCAGCCGGCCTCTTCACAGACGGTGTGGAGGCCTTCCTTCTTGACCAGGTTTTTGAGCTGGACGAACTCCGGGCCCATCTGGACCTTGGCCTTAATCCATTCGGGCTTCCGTTCCACCGGGGTGGCCGCATTTCGCTGCTCAATGCGCAGCATCTTCCGGCCTTCTGGTGCCAGTGTCACAGTAGGGCTCCTTCATGGGTTGCAACTAGGGCTTCTTCATTGTTGCGCAGTTCCTCGATGATCCGCGAAACGAGGTCGGCCGGAGTGACGTCCCGGCCGATCTCCTGTGCGATCGTGGTGACGCCGGCGTCGGCGATGCCGCAGGCAATGATCTGGCCGTAGGGGGCGAGGTCGTTGTTGCAATTGATGGCGAAGCCGTGCATGGTCACGCCCTCGTGGACCCGGATGCCGATGGCGGCAATCTTGCGTGCCGGGCCCTTCTCGTCCTGTTCGAGCCAGACGCCGGCGCGGCCCTTGATCCGAACGGCGTCGATGCCGTAGTCGGCCAGGACGGCGATGATGACGGCTTCGAGCCGCTCGACGTAGTCCCGGATGCCAGCCGGGTTCTTCAACTTGATGATGGGATAGCCCACCAACTGGCCCGGGCCATGCCAGGTCAGCTTGCCGCCGCGGTCCACCGGCACCACGGGGGTGCCGTCGAAGGGGCGTTCATGGTCCTCGGTGCGTTTACCGGCGGTATACACCGAGGAGTGTTCGAGTAGCAGAACGGTGCTGGGTGCGGTCCCGGCGACGACTTTCTCGTGGAGTTCGCGCTGGACGTCCCAGCCGCGGGTGTAGTCGACGAAATCGGGAGCGAGACCCAGCTGGGAGAACTGAAGAGTCATGGCACTCAGCTTAGTCCCCGGCCGTCGCGCCTACTGATTCTGTGGCGAAGCTCTCATGCCTGTGGATAACTTCTGCGGGGATCCCGCGGATCGGCTATTCCTGAGCTATGGATGAATACGAGCTGTCTTCGCGTCCGGATCCCGGACCGGCCCCGGAGGTCTCCGGTTACGACGTCGGGCGGCTGTTGGGCCGCGGCGGCACGGCTGCCGTCTGGCTCGCCACGGACCGGGCGTCGGGTCGGGACGTGGCGCTCAAATGCTTCGCGCCGGCCCGCCCCCGCCGGGCCGTCGCCGGGGACCGGCCGCCGCCCGGGGGCGCCGAGGATGCGGTGCGCCGAGAGGTGCGGATCCTGTCCGCCCTGGACCACGAGCACCTGGTCAAGGCGCAGGCCGTGGTGCGGGTGCGCCACCGGACCGGCGGCGACGGGCTGGGGCTGGTGCTGGACTATGCACCGGGTGGATCGCTGGCGGAGCTGCTGGCGGCCCGCGGCAGCCTGGGCCCGGGTGAGGCGGTCACGGTGCTGACGCCAATAGCGCAGACGCTTGCGTATCTGCACGGGAAGGGCTTTACGCACGGCGACGTGTCACCGGGCAACGTGTTGTTCACCGCCCAGGGCAAACCGTTGCTCGCGGATCTGGGGGTGGCCCGGATGCTGGCGGACCCGCAGGAACTGTCCCGGGCCGGCACGGACGGGTTCCGCGATCCCGCACCGGTGGATGCTGTGCGTACCGGGCTGCAGCCGGAGGGCGACGTCTATGCCGTGGCAGCGGTGGGCTGGTACTGCCTTACCGGCAGGGCGCCGGAGCCGGAGCTACAGCGTCCGCCGCTGCCGCTGCTGGTCCCGGGTGTTCCGCCCGGGTTGGCGGAGGCCCTGGAGGCGGGGCTGCGCAGCGACCGGCGCCTGCGGCCGTCCGCCTCCGAACTGGCCGCCGCCATCTACGGCAGCGCCCCGGCCGCCCCCGTGGATCTCTCGGTGTCGGTGCACCCGACCGTGCTGCCGCAGCTGCTGACCCGGCGGTCGCTTCCCGTGAGTCGGCGGGAACGCCGGGCGGCCCGGCTGCGCGCGTTCCGGGGCCGGGTTCGCCGCCGACAGCGCCTGGGACGCGGTCCCGCGGCCGGGCCGACCGCCGCACGGCACGCATCCCGCCAAGCCCGCCGCCAGGCCGGCTTCCCGCGGGCCGGCTTGAGGTTGGCCGGCGTGAGGAGGGCGGCCGCCGCACTGGTTCTGGCGGCGCTCCTTGCGGTTGCAGGACTCTTCGCGGCGTCGCTGCTGCCCGGACCGGTAACCACGCGGGCGCCTGCGCCGGCCGCTGCGCCGGGCGACGCGCGGGCTGCCCAGACCGACGCCGACGCGGCCGCCGGAGCCGTTCCGGCCGAACTGCAGGAGCTGCTCGCGGCGGCCCGACCGGAAGTTGCCGTTCGCGGCCTCGCCGGCCTCCGCTCCTACGCCCTTGGCAGCGGGCGCCTGGGGCTGCTGGAGCAAGTCACTGTCCCTGCGTCACCTGCCGCCGCCGCCGACGCCGAGGTGGGCGCCCGGTTGGTCGAGTCCGGCCACGTGCTCGACGGCTTTGAGGCCCGGCTCTCGTCGGTCGAGAGCCTGCCGGAGAGCACGGCCGCGCGCGCGGTCGTGACGCTCAGCGTGGCGTCGCCGCCCTATCGGGAACGGGACGGCACGGGGACGGTGGTCGCCGAAGCCCCGGCGGCCGCGGAACAGCGGCTACGCCTGGTGCTGCTGCCGGTGGACGGCAGATGGCGGATCCAGGAAATCCTTCCCGGGCCGCCGGCGGCTGGTGCCGGGCCCACCCGCGCCGCCGGAGGCTAGCCGCGGGCCGCCACCCAGGCCGCGGCCTGGGCCAGCGAGGCGTGCTGCCACCGGAATCCGGCCCCGGCCAGCGCCGCGGGCTCCATCCGCTGGCTGGCCAGCAGCAGTTCATTTGCCAACTGGCCCAGCGCGAGGCGCAGGACCGGCGCCGGCACCCGCAACAAGGCAGGCCGGTGGAGTGCAGCGGCAAGACCGGCAATTAGCGAATTCACGTCCGCGGCCTCGGGCGCGCAGACGTTGACCGGGCCGGAGAGCGGGGCGGTGAGCAGGAACTCGAAGGCGCCGGCGACGTCCGGAAGCGTGATCCACGGCCAGTACTGGCGGCCGTTGCCGAACGGACCGCCCGCGCCCAGGCGCAGCAGCGGCAGCAGCCGGCCGAGGGCACCCCCGCTGCGGCTCAGCACCACGCCGGTGCGGGGGGTAACCACGCGGACCCCGGCCGGCGCCTCGCGCGCCGCGGCTTCCCAGTCCGTGCAGATCCGGGCCAGGATGCCGCTGCCCGCCGGGGCATCCTCGCGCAGCACGGCCGCGCCGGCGTCGCCGTAATAGCCGGAAGCCGACTGGCTCACGAAGACCGGCGGCGGCGAAGCCATCCGGCCCATCGCCGCGGTCAGGGTCCGCGTCGGACCCAGCCGCGACGTGCTGAGCTCATTGATCCGGCGAGCCGTCCAGGGCTGGTCGCCGATCCCGGCGCCGGAAAGGTTGATGACGGCGTCGGCGCCCTTGAGGGCCGCGTCGTCGATGCGTCCCGCGGCGGGATCCCAGCGGAACTCGGCGGCCGAGGCGGGCGGCCGCCGGACCAGGCTCACGACGTCGTGCCCGCTGCCGCGCAGCGTGTTGGACAGGGCGGTTCCGATCAGCCCGGAGGCGCCGGCAACTAGGATTCGCATGATCCATCTCACCATGCCCGGCACGGCAGGGAAACCTCCCCGGCGGCAGGGGCGCTTTTGACTATGATCGTACGATGACCTCTTCGAGCTACCTCCGTTTCCCGCATCTGCACGGCGATCTGGTCACCTTCGTGGCCGAGGATGACGTCTGGATCGCGCCCCTCGGCGGCGGCCGGGCCTGGCGGGTTTCCTCGCTGCAGTTGCCCGCCCGTAACCCCCGTTTCACCCCCGACGGCCAGCGTCTGGTGTGGACCGTCATCCAGGGGACGGCGCCGGAGGTTGTCACCGCCGACGTCAACGGCGGCGGATACCGGCAGCTCAGCTACTTCGGCCACGGCTCCACCAAGGTGAAGGGTTTCACCCCGGGCGGCGACGTGGTGGTCACGAGTGCGTTCCGGCAGGCGGACAGCCGCCTCACGCACGCCTACAGCCTGCCGGTCGCCGGCGGCTGGGCCGCGGAACTGCCGTTCGGACCGGTCGAGTCCGTGGCCTTCGGCACCGTGGTCGGCGACGAGCGCCCGGTGGTCCTGGCCAGCGCGTTGTCCCGCGAACCGGCCTGGTGGAAGCGTTACCGCGGCGGCGCCGCCGGCAAACTGTGGATCGACGCAGACGGCAACGGCGAATTCGAACGGCTCGCGCCGGAACTTGACGGCAACCTCACCGACCCCATGTGGGTCCAGGGCAGGATCGCCTTCCTTTCCGACCATGAGGGCTACGGCAACCTCTACTCCGTGCTGCCCAACGGCACGGATCTGCGCCGCCACACGGACCACGAGGACTTCTACGTCCGGCACGCAGCCACCGACGGCCGCCGCGTGGTCTTTGAATCCGCCGGCGAGCTGTGGCTCCTGCCCGGCCTCGACGCCGACGCCGAGGCCGTCAAGCTGGATATCACGCTGGGGTCCGCCTCGCAGTCCCGGCGCCCGTCCGCGCTGAAGCCCTCCCGCCACCTCGGCGACGTCATCCCCGACCACACCGGGGAATCCAGCGCCGTGGAAGCCCACGGAACCCTGCACTGGTTGCGGCATAAGGACGGCCCCTCACGCATCGTCGAGGCCACTCCGGGAGTCCGCGCCCGGCTGCCGCGCCCCTTCGGCGCCGGCCGAATCGCCTACATCGCAGACCATGAGGGAGCCGAAGCGCTCTACCTGAAGTCCATCGCCGCGCCCGTCACCGGCCACGCCCAGCACGGCCAGGCGGCCGCCCCGGCGCCAGTCACCGCGCCGGAGGCCAGCGAGGCCCCGCAGGGCACCGACGCCCCGGCGTCGCTGCCCAGGCCGGTCTCCGCCGCCGCCCTGACCGGGCAGGGTGCCCCCGCCCCGGCTGCCGTCGTCGCTGCGGATGCGGCCCCCGGCGCGGCCCGGGACGGTGCAACCCAGGACGGTTCAACCCACGGCGACGGAGCCGGCGACGCAGCGCCCGGCGGAGCCACCTCCGCGATGGAGCGTGCCGCGGCCGGCCAGCCGACCCGGATCGACTTCCCCACGCCGAGCCGGGCCAGCGCCATGGAGGCAAGCCCCGACGGCAACTGGATCGCCGTCGGCACTTCCTTCGGCGACATCTACCTAGCGGACACGCGCACCGGCGCCCTCACCCTGCTGAGCAGCATCGGCGAGGGCAGCATCGACGGGTTCAGCTGGTCGCCCGACTCCGCCTGGCTGGGCTGGGCCGAGCCGGTCACTTCCTTCGGCTCCCGCACCCGGCTGCGTCTTGCCGGGATCGCCGCCGCCGGCCAGCAGACGGACACGGAGCAGCAGGACGGCGCGGCACCGCCCGCCATCATCGATGTCACCGACGGCCGCTTCCGGGACGAGTCGCCGGCCTTCACCCCGGACGGCAAATTCCTCGCCTTCCTGTCCAACCGCAGTTTCGACCCGGTCTACGACGGACACTCCTTCGACTTGTCCTTCCCGAGTCCGATCAAGCCCTACCTCGTGGCCCTGGCCGCCGACACGCCGTCGCCGTTCGGGCCGAGCGTCGCGCTCCCGGACGTCCCGGCAGCCGCCGGCGCCGCCGCAGGATCTGACGCCGCAGGATCTGACGCCGCAGGTCAGGGGACCGGCAAGGACAAGGCGGCGGACGCCGCCGGGGTGGTGGTCAGGGTCGACGCCCAGGGGCTCGCGCACCGCGTCATCAACGTCCCCGTCCCGCAGGGCAACTACTCCGGTCTCTCCGCCGCCGACGGCGCCCTGCTCTGGCTCGACCACGAGCTGGCCGGCGTCACGGGAGAGGGCCGGGCCAGCCTGGAAGACAAGAACGCGGCACCGAGCCTGGTCCGGTTTGACCTCGCCAAGCGCCGCAGCACCACGATCGTGGAGGCGCTGGACAGCTACCGGCTCACCGGCGACGGCGAAAAGGTCGTCCTGGTCCAGGACAAGCAGATCCGTGTCGTGCCCACCGCCGCCAAGGCCGACGAAGAGTCCGGCCAGCTGGTAAAGGTGGAGCTGAACCGCATCCGGGTCCAGCTGGATCCGGTCAGCGTCTGGGGCCAGGCCTTCGACGAGGCCTGGCGGCTGCAGCGGGACTTCTTCTGGACCGAGGACATGGCCGGCCAGGACTGGGATTCCGTGCACGCCCGCTACCGGCCGGTCGTGGACCGGCTCGGCTCGCACGACGACCTGGTGGACCTCCTCTGGGAACTCCACGGCGAACTGGGAACTTCCCACGCCTACGTCCGTCCCGCCCTCGTGACGGAGAACGGCAGCAACGGCCAGGGCCGCCTCGGCGCCGACCTCGCCTTCACCGGCGAGGGCTGGGAAATCACCCGGATCCTGGCGGGGGAGTCCTCCGACCCGCTGGCCACCTCGCCGCTGACCCGGCCCGGCGCGGACGCCAGGCCCGGCGACGTCCTGCTGGCCGTCGACGGCGTCGAGCTCTCCGAAGCGCTGACCCCGGCCATGCAGCTGGCTGGCGCCGCCGGCCGCGCCGTCGAGCTCACCCTGCTCAACGGCGCCGGACACGGCCCGCGAGCCGGGGAGCAGCGCCGCGTCGCCGTCGTGCCGGTCAAGGACGAGGAACGGCTGCGCTACCAGGAATGGGTCGCGGGCAACCGGCGCACCGTGCGGGAAGCCTCACAGGGCACCTTCGGATACCTGCACATCCCGGACATGATGGCCAACGGCTGGGCGCAGTTGCACCGCGACCTGGACACCGAGACCTCCCTCGACGGCCTGATCGTGGACGTCCGCCGCAACCGCGGCGGCCACACCTCGCAGCTGGTGGCGGAGCTGATCGGCCGCAAGGTGACCGGGTGGAGCATGCCGCGGGGCGAGCGCCCGAGCACCTACCCGCACCACGCCCCGCGCGGCCCGGTCATCATCCTGACCGACGAATTTGCCGGCTCCGACGGCGACATCATCACCCAGGTCTCCAAGCTGCGTGGCATCGGTCCGGTCATCGGCACCCGGACCTGGGGCGGCGTCGTCGGTATTGACAACCGCTTCGCCCTCGCGGACGGCACGGGCGTCACCCAGCCCCGCTACGCCACCTGGTTCACCGGCGGGGTGGGCTGGGGCGTCGAAAACCACGGCGTCGCTCCCGACATTGAGGTCGTCTTCCCGCCGCACGCCTACGCGGCCGGCACGGACCCGCAGCTGGAGTACGGCATCGGCGCGCTCAAGGAAATGATTCAGGAGCTCCCGACCGACCGGCCGCCGCTTCGTGCGGGCTACCGCAAGGTGCTGCCGGGCCCGCTGCCGGCCCGCCGCACGCAAAACTAGCGCACACAGCAGAAGGCCTCCGCCCCGTAAAATCCGGAGCGGAGGCCTTCGGCGTATCCGGGCGCGCCGACTGCTAGGAGGCCAGGCTGGCGTCCAAGGTGATCTTGATGCCGGTGAGGGCAGCCGAGACGGGGCAACCGGTCTTGGCTTCCTCGGCAATGCGCTGGAACTCATCTTCGGAGATGCCGGGGATCCGGGCGCTGACCGTCAGGTGGCTGCCCGTGATGCCGGTGCCCGGCTCAAAGGTGACGTCGGCCTTGGTATTGACTTCCTCCGGCGTGTGCCCGGCCTGCGCCAGCGCGTGGCTGAAGGCCATCGAGAAACAGGCCGAGTGCGCCGCGGCGATCAGTTCCTCGGGGCTGGTCTTGCCCTCGGCGGCCTCGGCGCGGGCCTTCCAGGTGACGTCAAAATTCCCCAGGCCCGAGCTGTCCAGCGTGGTGTTGCCGGCACCCGTCATCAGGTCGCCGTTCCATACAGTGTGTGCGGTGCGTGTCGTTGCCATGTCCACTCCTCAGCGTCATTGATCAGCGATCCGGCCAGGCGGCGGATCCTGCCGTTCCCCATCCTAGGGTTAACGACGACGGCGGCGCACCCCGCCTGGGTGCGCCGCCGTCGTCGTTCGTGGGGGGAGGCTACTGCCAGAGGGTGGCGATGGCCACGTTGAGCAGCCCCAGGCCGCCGACACCGTGGGCGAGGCCCGTGGAAACCGCTTCGCCCCTCTTGACCTTCCGTGCCCCAATCAGGGCAAGCACGGCCACTGCCAGGCCGACGGCGAACTTGATGCCGAGCTTGAAGTAGTTCGGATCGAACTCGGCCGGGTTCTGGTTGTGCAGGATCGGCAGGATTCCCATCATGGCGATGCCGGTGATCAGCTGCACGAAGGCGCCGTCCCGCTGGCGCGGGTGCACCGTGGGGGCCTTCATGTTGGCGATCCAGATACCAACCACCATGGAGGCGCCGATGATGTGCAGGAAGAGCAGGATGTAGAAAAGTATGGTCATGGGCCTAGTTTAGCGACAAAGTGTCCACAAAGAGTGGAGGGCACCTTCCCTTGCGGGAAGATGCCCTCTGCTCACCCGGCCGGCCGGGTTGCGGGGGAGCCTAGAGGCCCAGGTCCGCTTCGAAGGCGCCTTCTTCGAGGCGTGCCTTCAGCGTCTGCAGGAAGCGTCCCGCGTCGGCGCCGTCCACCAGGCGGTGGTCGTACGTCAGGGAGAGATACATCATGGAGCGGATCGCGATCGAGTCGTCGCCGTTCTCATCGGAGACCACCACGGCGCGCTTGACGATCGCGCCGGTGCCGAGGATGGCCACCTGCGGCTGGTTGATGATGGGGGTGTCGAAGAGTGCGCCCACGGAACCGATGTTGGTGATGCTGAAGGTTCCGCCGGAGAGTTCGTCCGGGCCGATCTTGCCGTTGCGGGTGCGGTCGGCGACGTCGGCGATCTTGCCGGCCAGGCCGGCGAGGTTCAGGTTGCCGGCGTCGGCAACGACCGGAACCAGCAGACCCTTGTCGGTGTCCACCGCAATCGCCAGGTGCTCGGCGTTGTGGTAGGTGATCTCCTGCTTGTCCTCGTCGTAGGAGGCGTTGACCTTCGGGTGCTGCTTCAGGGCCTCGGCGACGGCCTTGGCGATGAAGGGCAGGTAGGTCAGCTTGGAGCCGTTCTGGGCCTGGAAGGAGTTCTTGGCCTTGGCGCGCAGCTTCGCGACCTTGGTCATGTCCACCTCGTGCACCTGGGTCAGCTGGGTGGAGATGTCCAGCGATTCGCGCATGCGGCGCGCGATGACCTGGCGGATCCGCGGGGCCTTCTGCACGGTGCCGCGCAGTGAAGACTGATCTGCTGAGGGACGCGCTGCCGGGGCTGCGGACGCGGCCGGTGCGGGAGCCTGGGCCGGGGCGGCCTTGGCCTCTGCCGCGGCCAGTACGTCCTGCTTGCGGATGCGGCCGCCGACGCCGGTGCCGGTCAGCGAGGCGATATCCACGCCCTGCTGGTTGGCCAGCTTGCGGACCAGCGGGGTGACGTAGCCGGACTCGGCGCCTGCAGCCGGAGCGGCCTGGGCTGCGGGTGCGGCGGGCGCTTCCTGCTTGGGGGCTGCGGCAGGAGCCGGGGCCTCCTGCTTGGGCGCCTCCTGCTTCGGGGCTTCGGGTGCGGGGGCTTCCTGCTTGGGGGCCTCCTGCTTCGGAGCTTCCGGCGCTGGCGCCGGCGCGGCTGCGCCGGAACCGATGACGGCGAGGACGGACCCGACCTCGGCCGTTTCATCCTCGGCGACGCGGATTTCCTGCAGCGTGCCGGCGACCGGAGACGGGATCTCGGTGTCGACCTTGTCGGTCGAAACTTCCAGCAGCGGCTCGTCGACCTCGACGCTGTCACCGATGCTCTTCAGCCAGCGAGTGACGGTGCCCTCGGTGACGCTTTCGCCCAGAGCGGGGAGGGTCACTTCGTGGCCCTCGCCGGCCGGGGCGGCCCCGGCGGCGGGTGCCGGAGCAGCAGCCTCGGCAGCGGGCGCGGGGGTCTCGGCTTCGGGTGCCGGCGCCTCTGCAGCGGACGGCGACTCGGCGGGGGCTTCCTCGGCGGCCGGAGCGGCAGCCCCGGCGGAGCCGGAGCCGTCGCCGATGCGGACCAGGGGCGCGCCGACCTCAGCGGTCTCGTCTTCGGCGACGAGGATTTCCTCGATCACGCCGGCGATCGGAGAAGGGATCTCGGTGTCTACTTTGTCGGTGGAAACTTCGAGCAGGGGCTCGTCCACCTCTACCCGGTCACCTACCTGCTTGAGCCAGCGGGTGACAGTTCCTTCGGTGACGCTCTCACCGAGGGCGGGCAAGTTAACGGATTCAGACATGTCGTCCCCGTTCTCCTTATTGATCTTTAGTGCGGATGATTGCTGCCTTGATCGAGCTTAGTGCACCCGGCTTTTCGGGCCGGGTGCACTACGCGCGGGGTTCTTGCGGTGCTGCTAGCCGTGCAGGGGCTTGCCCGCAAGCGCGAGGTGGGCCTCGCCGAGGGCCTCGTTCTGCGTCGGGTGGGCGTGGACCAGCTGCGCCACGTCCTCCGGGTAGGCTTCCCAGTTCACGATCAACTGGGCCTCGCCGATCTGCTCGCCCATGCGGGCGCCGATCATGTGGACGCCGACGACGGGGCCGTCCTTCTGGCGGACCAGCTTCACCAGGCCGGACGTGCCGAGGATGGAGCTCTTGCCGTTGCCGGCGAGGTTGTATTCCTGGGTCTCGACCTGGTCGTCACCGAACTTGGCCTTGGCAGCCTTCTCGGAGTAACCGACGGTAGCGATTTCCGGCTCGGAGTAGGTGACCTTGGGGATGTTGACGTCCTCGACCACCACCGGCTTCAGGCCGGCGATTTCCTCGGCCACGAAGATGCCCTGCTGGTAGCCGCGGTGCGCCAGCTGGACGCCCGGGACAATGTCGCCGACCGCGTAGATGTTGCCGACGCCGGTGTGCAGGCGCTCGTTGGTGATCACGAAACCGCGGTCAATGGTCAGTCCGGCTTCCTCATAGCCCAGGTTGGCCGTAACCGGTCCGCGGCCGACGGCGACCAGCAGGAGGTCCGCCTCGAAAGTCTTGCCGTCGACGAGGGTGACCTTGACGCCGTCGTCGTTCTGCTCGACGCCCTGGAAGAAGACGCCGGTGGAGAACTTGATGCCGCGCTTCTTGAACGCGCGCTCAAATGCCTTGACGATCGTCGCGTCCTCGTTCGGAACCAGGGACGGGAGGCCTTCGACGATGGTCACGTCGACACCGAACGACTTCCAGACCGAGGCGAACTCGACGCCGATCACGCCGCCGCCGAGGATGATGGCGCTCTTGGGGATGAAGTCCATCGTGAGGGCTTCGTCGGAGGTGATCACCTTGCCGCCGATTTCGAGGCCCGGCAGCGTGCGGGAGTACGAGCCGGTCGCGAGGACGATGTTCTTGCCCTTGTACGCGGTGCCGTTCACGACGACGGTGTCGGTGCCCTGAAGCTTCCCCTCACCCTCGATGACGGTGATGCCCTTCTTGGACTTGAGGAGTCCCTGCAGGCCCTTGAACTTGCCCGCGATGATGCCGTCCTTGTAAGCATTGACGGCGGTGATGTCGATGCTGTCCAGGGTCACGTTGACGCCGTACTTGGCGGAGTCGCGCGCGTGGTCGGCCAGTTCCGCGGAGTGCAGCAGGGCCTTGGTGGGGATGCAGCCGTTATGCAGGCAGGTGCCGCCGAGCTTTCCCTTTTCGATGAGGCCGACGGTAAGGCCGAGCTGGACGGCGCGGAGCGCGGTGGCGTAGCCGCCGCTGCCGCCGCCGAGTACCAGGATGTCGAATTCTTGCGCAGTTGCCTGATCGGCCACTAAAACGCTCCCTCGCGTGAACGATGACACGAGAGTACGCATCATCTGGTCTTGGAACCTGTCTGCCGCGATTATGCGGTCCGGCCGGTTCCCTTTCGTTTGGAATTACTTCTGTTGGGAATTGCTGTGGAACGACTGCTGTGAAGCTCAATGTTTTGAAACTACGGTTCACCTTAGCGAACGCCTAATCCATGCTCCACCTTGCCGTGGCGTTTGTGGACCGCATTGTGTCCAGTCTCACGCGGCCCTGTGGCCCGGGGATCAGCCCGGGGCACAGGTCCGCATGAACGCTGGGCCTGCGGTACCGGCGGCCGGGGTCCGCCTAGACAGCCTTCGCGAGGATGTCTTCGACGTAGGCCACCAGGGTGCGCACCGTGCAACCGGTGCCCTGCTTGTGGTTGTAACCGTAAGGGCTGCCGTTGTTGAAGGACGGCCCGGCGATGTCGATGTGGGCCCACGGGATCTGCCCGCCGTCCTTGGCCTGGCCGACGAATTCGCGCAGGAAGACGGCTGCCGTCATCATGCCGCCGTGGCGTTCGCCGATGTTGGCGATGTCCGCCACCTGCGAGTCCAGGCTGGGGCGCAGTTCTTCGGGCAGCGGCATCGGCCAGACCAGCTCGCCGGCGCGGTCGGCCGCGGCCTTGATCGCGCCGGTGACGGAGTCGGCGCCCATCACCCCGGCGGTGCGGTCGCCCAGGGCGATCAGCTGGGCTCCGGTGAGGGTGGCGACGTCGATGATCGCATCCGGGTACTCCTGGCTGGCGGCCACGATCCCGTCGGCCATGACCAGTCGGCCCTCGGCGTCGGTGTTCAGGACCTCGACGGTCTTGCCGCCGAATATGGTCAGCACGTCGGCGGGGCGCTGGGCCGCGCCGGAGGGCATGTTCTCCGCGATGCACAGCCAGGCGGTCGCCTTCACCGGCAAGCCCAGTTCGGCGAGGGCCAGGACGGTGTTGAGGACGACGGCGGCGCCGGCCATGTCGGACTTCATCTCGCCCATGCCCAGGTGCGGCTTGAGCGAGATTCCGCCGGTGTCGAACGTAATGCCCTTGCCCACCAGCGCGATCTTGGCGGTTGCCTTGGCAGGGGCGTATTCGACCTTGACCAGGCGCGGCTGCCGGGTGGAACCCTTGCCGACACCGAGGATGCCGCCGAAGCCGTCCTTCTCCAGGCGCTTCTCGTCCCAGACCGTGACCTTCACCGGCAGGCCCTTCGCCAGATCCTTGGCGGCTTCGGCGAAGGTTTCGGGGTAGAGGTGGCTCGGCGGCTGGTTCACCAGCGAGCGGGTGGCGTTGACAGCCTTGCCGATCAGGGCGGCCCGCTCCAGCACCGGGGCCAGCGCCTTGTCCGCGGCGAGGTCGGTGAGGATCCGGACGCTCTTGACCGGGTCCTTGCGGCCGTCCTGCGCGGTGCGGTATTCGTTGAAGGAGTAGGCGCCCATCGCAGCGCCTTCGGCGACGGCGGCGGCGGCGGCGAGGTCCGGCGTCGGAAGCGCGAGGGTGACGGTGGCGATGCCGGCGAGCTGACGGATCGCCGAGCCGGCGGCGCGGCGCAGGGCTTCCTCCGAAAGCGGGGTACCCGCGGTGACCTTGCCGACGCCGGCGAGGACGAGGACGGACGCGCCGGCCTCCGGAAGTCCGGGGAGGCGGTGCACCTGGTCCACTGCGCCGGTGAGGCCGAGAACGCCCAGCGACTCCGCCAGCGCTTCGGCCGCCTTGGCGCTCAGCGGGTTGTCCAGCAGCACGGGGCCGTCGGCGCCCTGCCCCACGCCCACGACGAGGGCGTCGGACGGCGACTTCTTCAAGTCTCCGGCGATCGCACTCAGCTTGACTTCGGTATTCTTAAGCACGAGGACAGTCCTCAATTCTCTGTGATATTTCGGCAGGAACTGCATGTTCGGCGCCCTGCCTTGGGTACCTGAGCCACCGTCGGCTTTGCACGCCACCGGGTGTCTGCACGGCCGTCTCTAAGGCCAGTTCCGATCGTAGTCTCTCCCTGCCGCCGGAGTTCAATTTAATGAGAGCTGGCCCACACCGAAGGCAGGAATTACCCCGGGAGGCGGCGCGTTGTAGCAGGTACCGGCACACAAGCTGGGCCTGCGCTCCCGCGAGGTCCGCTCCCGCGGGTCCCGCCCTGCGGAACTCAGCGGCGGTCCCGACCCTCCACCTGCTACTGCGAAAGGAACATGCCGTGATGGAACGGATTTCCGGCTCCCTGTTGGATCCCGAAACGCTGTACGTCCGTGATGACGCGCTGTTCCGCAATCCCGAACTGCGCGGGCTGAACCTGCTGATGGGCTTCACCGGCTTCGCCGATGCCGGCCACGTCGTCAAGCAGATCACCGCGGAACTGCTCGACACCCTCGACGCCGAGCTCATCGCCGAGTTCGACGCCGACCAGCTGATCGACTACCGCTCGCGGCGGCCGCAGGTGAGTTTCGTCGAGGACCACCTGCAGGACTACCAGGCCCCGAGCTTGGCCTTGTACCGGCTGATCGACGGGCTTGGGAAGCCGTTCCTGCTGCTGGCCGGGTTCGAGCCGGACCTGCAATGGGAGCGTTTCGCCCGCGCCGTCGTCGGCATCGTGCAGGATCTGGACGTCAACCTCGCGGCCTGGATCCACTCCATCCCGATGCCGGTCCCGCACACCCGCCCGGTGGGCGTCACCGTGCACGGCAACCGGCCCGAACTGATCGAGGGCATCTCCGTCTGGAAGCCCACCGTCGAGGTGCCCGCCGCCATCGGCCACATCCTGGAACTCCGGCTCATTGATGCGGGCCGGAACATTGCGGGCTACGTCATCCACGTCCCGCATTACCTGGCCGAGGCCGAGTACCCGACGGCCGCCGTCGCCGGGCTGGAATACCTTGGTGCCGCAACCTCCCTGATGCTTCCGGCGGACCGCCTGCGCGAGGCCGGCCGGGAAGTAGGCCGGCAGATCGCCCAGCAGATCGATGCCTCCGAGGAGGTCCGGCAGGTCGTGGCGCGGCTGGAGACCAAGTACGACGAGAAAGCCGAGGGCACGGTGCGCCGGTCTTTGCTCGCGGACGAGAACGATCAGCTACCCAACGCCGATGCGCTCGGCGCCGCCGTCGAGGCGTATCTGGCCCGCGAGGAACCGAGCGAATAAATACGCTTTAAGACGAGTAGGGCGCAATAGCGGGGCATAATGGGGGAGTGACCTCACCCCGCGCCTGGCTGATCTGGATCATCGGGGTCTTCGCGTACCTGGTGGCGGTAAGCCAGCGCACCTCCTTCGGCGTCGTGGGGCTGGAAGCGACCGCCCGGTTCCACGCCAGCGCCGCCGAGATCTCCTTCTTCACCGTCCTGCAGTTGCTGGTTTACGCCGCCCTGCAGATCCCGGTCGGGGTGCTCGTGGACCGGTTTGGGTCCCGCGCCATGCTGGCCGGCGGTGCCCTGTTGATGGGTCTGGGGCAGCTTGAGCTGGCGTTTGCCGACAGTATTCCCGGCGGTGTCCTGGGCCGCGTGCTGGTGGGTGCCGGCGATGCGATGACTTTTGTCTCCGTGATCCGGCTCATTCCGCTCTGGTTCGCCCCGTCCAAGGTGCCGTTGCTGACCCAGCTCACCGGCATGTCCGGCCAGCTCGGCCAGCTCTTTTCCGTGGTGCCGTTCGCGATCATCCTGCACTCCGCCGGCTGGACACCCGCCTTCCTGACCTTGGCCGGCATGTCCGGGCTCGCTGTCGTGCTGGTGGTGGTGCTGCTGCAGGACCTGCCGCCGGGACATGCCGCACAGAAACCTTCCCAGGGGCTCCGGGCGACCGGCGTTTCACTCTCGGCGGCCTGGCGTCAGCCGGGGACCCGGCTGGGGATGTGGAGCCATTTCACGGTCCAATTCAGCGGCACCGTCTTCGCCATGACCTGGGGCTACCCCTTCCTGCTCTCGGCGCAGGGGCTGGACACCGCCACGGTGTCGGTCCTGATGGCTCTCTACGTGGGCGCCGGGATTGCTTCCGGGCCGCTGATGGGCAGCTTCGTGGCCCGCCACCCCTTGCGCCGCTCCACCATGGTGCTGCTGATCTCCGGCGCCACGGCCGCCGCCTGGGCCACGGTGCTGCTGCAGCCGGCCCGGTCGCCGCTCTGGCTGCTCGCCGGCCTCGTGGTGGTCCTGGCCATCGGCGGCCCCGGTTCGATGATCGGCTTCGACTTTGCCCGGACCTTCAACCCGGCCCATCGGATCGGCACCGCCACCGGCATCGTCAACGTGGGCGGCTTCATCGCCGCGCTGCTGTCGATCTTCCTGATCGGGGTGACCCTGGACGCCCTGCACGTGGCGGGGTTCTCGCCGGAGGGGCTCTACAGCCTCGGCGCGTTCCGGGTGGCGCTGTGCGTGCAGTTCGTGCTGCTGGCGGTCGGCGCGACGGCCATCCTGGTCATCAGGCGGAAGGTGCGCCGGCAGATGGCGGCACAAGGCGTCGTGGTGCCGCCGCTGCTCAGGGCGCTGGCAGGGCGGCGCAGGTCCGCCGCGGAGCGCCGCCGCACCCCCTGACGGGACTCGTCCGCCTTTGTCCACCGCGGTTGCCGCTGCCCTTGTCCACATAGGGAAGCTGCCGGGCTGACCGGCTGGCAGGCCCGGGGGAGGCTGGGCTTATGACACCTCCCGACCACCTGAAAGTCACCGGCCCCGAAGACATCCTGGGGTTCATCCCGCATTCGCTGGGCTACTGGCCGACCCACAGTCTCGTCGCCATGACCATGCAGGGGAAGCGGCTCGGCGCCACCCTGCGCGTCGACCTCCCGGACCCGTCCCGCAGCCGCGGCCCCGGGCTGGCCGCCTTCGCCCGGAACGTCCGCGACTATCTCGAGGCCGACGACGACGCCGACGGCACCCTGCTCGCGATCTTCACCGCGCCGGGCGGCAAGAACGGACCCGACGCAGGGGCGCGCGACGGCGGCGGTCCGGGCTCGCCTGCACCGGCCAGGCTCCTGCGGGAACTGGAGCGCGTCCTGGGTGCGGCGGGGCTGCCGGTCCGGGACGCCTGGCTGGTCGGGGAGCGGGTCTGGCGCAACGCCTACTGCACCGATAGCTCCTGCTGCCCATCGGACGGGCGGCCGATTGAGGAAATCAGGAACAGCCGTCTCAATGCCGAGCTCGTCTTCCGGGGCAGCAGCGTCGGCGCAGCCCCCAAGGTGTTCGCGGCCGCGCCGGATCGGAGTGAGCCGATAGTGCTGGCGGCTGAGGAGCGGTGGGCCGATGAGTTCTCCGGGCGTTGGCGGGACCGGGCGCAGTTCGGCGCGGTGCTGGACGTGTGGGAGCGTGTGCTCTCTGCCGCCGGGCCTCAGTCGGTCGGCGGACCAGCACCAAAGTCCGTCGCGCTGGACTCCGCCCCGCCGGAACCAGGGCAAAGCACGCTTTGGCCCGGCCTGGCCGGTTACCTGAGAGCCACCCTGCGAGTAGCAGCGTGGCGCGACGCGGTCCTGGTCATGGCGGCCGCCGGGCGCCGCGCCGCCGAAGCCGGTGCCGAGGAATTCGGTATGTTTGAGGGCGGCCCGGGCAGGCCCGCACCGCTGCCCGAGCTCGAGGGGTTCCCGCCGGTACAGCCGCCCACCGGGTCTCCGGCGCCGGCGACCGCCGCGGCCGGCAGTGCGGGGCCGGGGCGCGCCGTGGCCGCGGGGACCCCCGGCTATGGGGACRTACTCCTGGGCCTCGAACCGCCAGTGCCGGACTGGGTAAACCTGGGCACACTGGACCGGATCCTCGTGCGGCTCGCAGACTGCGGAGGCGGCGAAGCCCGGGCCGCGTCGCTCACGGCCCGGGGCTGGATTGAGTGGTGCCGCGGCCGCGGTTCGTTCGCCGACGCGCTGTTCGCCTCGGCCGCCGCCGAACAGCCCGGCTACCGGCTCGCTGAGCTGCTGGCGGAGCTGGTCCGCCGCGGAACCCTGTGCGGCTGGGCCCGCCGGAGGGACGCCGCCTGGCAGAAGTTCGATCCCGACGCCGCCTGAGCCGCGGCGGCGGCCCGGCGTTGGGCAGGACCCGGCCGTTTCGAGGGACCGATTCGAAAAATCGTGAGACAATGGTTGCCGAGACCCGGTTGGGTCCGTGTATTAGGTGTGGGTAGCGAACCTTGGAAACAGGGAACATTACGGTCGCCCCGGCAGTTGTATTGAATGACTCTGCTGGTCGTGATTGCGCCTGATGTGAAACACGGACTTGACAGGGTCATAGTGGTGTTGCCCGTATGGTGATTCCACAGACCGCCGCTAGAAAGGTTTTCTGTGACCCCGTCTTCCGCGAAGAAGGAACCCGCCGACCAGGCAGTATTGTCTCCCGAGGAGAAGAAGGCGGCGGCAAACGCCAAGCGTGCCGCCACACGTGCAGCCAATAAGGCTGCAAAAGACGCCGCCTCGGCCGCCGGCGATGAAGCCGCGCCGGCTGCATCCAAGCCTGCGCCCAAGAAGCGCGGACCCAAGCCCGGCGCCAAAGCCGCGGCCGAAGCCGCCAATAAGTCCCGGGACGAGGACGCTGACGAGGCCGACGAGGACCTCGATGAGGCGAACCCCAACGCCGCCGAGCTCGGCGAGGACGGCGAAGAGACCGCTGGAAAGGCTGCTGCCGCCACCGGCTCCGGCTTCGTCTACTCCGACGCCGACGACGATGACGCCCCGGTCCAGCAGGTCATGTCCGCCGGCGCCACCGCCGACCCGGTCAAGGACTACCTGAAGCAGATCGGCAAGGTCGCCCTGCTGAACGCCGAGCAGGAAGTCGACCTGGCCCTGCGGATCGAGGCCGGGCTCTTCGCCGAGGAAAAGATCAATGCCGACGACGGGTCCATGGACCCGAAGCTCAAGCGCGAGCTTGAATTCGTCATCCACGACGGCAAGCGCGCCAAGAACCACCTGCTGGAAGCCAACCTCCGCCTCGTGGTTTCGCTGGCCAAGCGTTACACCGGCCGCGGCATGCTATTCCTGGACCTGATCCAGGAGGGCAACCTGGGCCTGATCCGTGCGGTCGAGAAGTTCGACTACACCAAGGGCTTCAAGTTCTCCACCTACGCCACCTGGTGGATCCGCCAGGCCATCACCCGCGCCATGGCCGACCAGGCCCGGACCATCCGCATCCCGGTGCACATGGTGGAAGTCATCAACAAGCTGGCCCGCGTCCAGCGCCAGATGCTGCAGGACCTCGGCCGCGAACCGACCCCGGAAGAGCTGGCCATCGAGCTGGACATGACGCCGGAAAAGGTCGTGGAGGTCCAGAAGTACGGCCGCGAGCCCATCTCGCTGCACACCCCGCTCGGCGAGGACGGTGACTCTGAATTCGGCGACCTGATCGAGGACTCGGAGGCTGTGGTTCCGGCCGACGCCGTGAGCTTCACCCTGTTGCAGGAACAGCTGCACTCGGTCCTGGACACGCTCTCCGAGCGCGAGGCCGGCGTGGTGGCGATGCGCTTCGGGCTGACCGACGGACAGCCGAAGACTTTAGACGAAATCGGAAAGGTCTACGGCGTAACGCGCGAACGCATCCGCCAGATCGAATCGAAGACCATGTCGAAGCTGCGCCACCCATCCCGCTCCCAGGTCCTCCGCGACTACCTCGACTAAGCACGGGGCGGCACCCCCACCAAGCCAACGCGGGGTCACTTCCGGCCCAGGACCCTCGGATCCATGGACCGGCAGTGACCCCGCTTTGTGCCTTGCCGCGTAGTGCCTTGCCAGCAGGTTAACGCAGTAGGGCCCCTCCGCGAGGAGGGGCCCTACTGCGTTAACCGCGAAGTCTAGTCGACGGGAACCGGCGCCTTCTCGTTGAGGCGGCTGGTCTCGTCGTGCCAGTCGGAACTGAGCGGACGGAGGTTCGGTTCGACGGCGCGTGCGTGGTGACCGCAGAAAAGCAGTTCACCGCCGGAGGCTTCGAGAACAACCCGGACGTATGCTTGGGCTCCGCAACGGTCGCACCGGTCAACGGTTGTGAGTGTGCGATCCGCAACTGCTGTAGTCATGTTGGGCCTCCTTGGTAGATCGTTACACCTATATAACCAGCATTCGTGGCGATTCCATGGCAAGGATGGGTCAAGTTCGCTGACCGCGTATCACGGCCCCATAACGGCTGCCGCGAGGTGCCCGCCGCGTCGTCCGTTCGGGGAGTGGCAACCCGGTGTCAGGCGGCAAGCCGACTAACCTAGGAAGAGCGACATCCACGCACCGTCCCCGAAGGAGTTTCCAACCCGTGGCACCAAGTTCTGATTACACCGCCCGGCATCTCTCTGTGCTGGAGGGCTTGGAAGCCGTCCGCAAGCGCCCGGGCATGTACATCGGCTCCACGGATTCCCGCGGACTCATGCACTGCCTCTGGGAAATTATCGACAACTCCGTCGACGAAGCCCTCGCCGGTTTCGGCCACGACATTAAGATCATCCTGCACGCCGACAATTCGGTCGAGATCCACGACGACGGCCGCGGCATCCCGGTCGACGTCGAACCCAAGACCGGGCTCACCGGCGTCGAGGTCGTTTTCACCAAGCTGCATGCCGGCGGCAAGTTCGGCGGCGGTTCATACACCGCCTCTGGCGGCCTGCACGGCGTCGGCGCCTCGGTCGTGAACGCCCTGTCCTCCCGGCTGGACGTTGAAGTGGACCGCGGCAGCAAGACCTACAAGATGTCCTTCCGGCGGGGCGAACCCGGCCGCTTCAAAGACCCCGGCACCAAGCCCGATCCGGCCGCCGTCTTCGAGCCTTTCGTCGACGGCTCCGTGCTCGACATCGTCGGCAAAGCCAAACGCGGCGTCACCGGCACCCGGATCCGCTACTGGGCCGACCGGCAGATCTTCACCCCGGACGCGAAGTTCTCCTACAGCGAGCTGGCGGACCGCGCCCGACAGACCTCTTTCCTGGTCCCCGGGCTGAAGCTCACCGTACGGGATGAGCGCCGGGCCGCGGGAACCCCGGGAGAGCTCGGCCCGCACGAGGAAGTTTTCCACCACGACGGCGGCCTGTCCGAGTTCGTCGACTTCCTCGCCGCGGACCCCGCCGTCACCGACATCTGGCGGCTGCACGGCGCCGGCAAGTTCAAGGAGACCGTCCCGGTCCTGGACGACCGCGGCCACAGCCAGCTCGCCGAAGTAGAACGCGACTGCGAGGTCGACGTCGCCCTCCGCTGGGGCATCGGCTATGACAACACGGTGCGCAGCTTCGTCAACATCATCTCCACCCCCAAGGGCGGAACGCACCAGTCCGGCTTCGAGCAGGCCCTCATCAAGACCTTCCGCAAGGCCGTGGAGACAAACGCCCGCAAGCTGAAGGCCGGCAACGACAAGATCGAAAAGGACGACATCTTCGCCGGTCTGACGGCCGTGCTGACGGTCCGTCTCGCCGAACCCCAGTTCGAGGGCCAGACGAAGGAGATCCTGGGCACCTCTGCCGTGCGGGCCATTGTGGCGAAGGTGGTGGAGCAGGAGATCAACGCCAAGCTCACCTCGTCCAACCGCAGCGACAAGGCCCAGTCGGCGCTGCTGCTTGAAAAGGTCGTCAGCGAGATGAAGTCACGCATCTCGGCCCGCGTCCATAAGGAGACCCAGCGGCGGAAGAACGCGCTCGAGACCTCCTCGATGCCCACCAAGCTCGCGGACTGCCGGACGGACGACGTCGCGCGGTCCGAACTGTTCATCGTGGAAGGTGACTCGGCGCTGGGCACCGCCAAGCTGGCCCGCTCCTCGGACTTCCAGGCACTGCTGCCGATCCGCGGCAAGATCCTGAACGTCCAGAAGGCCTCGGTGGGGGACATGCTCTCCAACGCCGAGTGCGCGGCCCTGATCCAGGTGGTCGGTGCCGGCTCCGGCCGCAGCTTCGACATCACCGCCGCCCGCTACGGCAAGGTCATCCTGATGACCGACGCCGACGTCGACGGCGCCCACATCCGGACCCTGCTGCTGACGCTGTTCTTCCGCTACATGCGCCCCATGATCGAGGAGGGACGCGTCTTCGCCGCCGTCCCGCCGCTGCACCGGGTGGAGGTCATCAATGCCGGCCAGAAGGCCAACGAGATGATCTACACGTACTCGGAGGCGGAACTGCACGTGCTGCTGGCCCGGCTCGCCAAGGAGGGCAAGCGGTACAAGGAACCGATCCAGCGCTACAAGGGCCTGGGCGAAATGGACGCGGAGCAACTCGCGGAGACCACCATGGATCCGCGGCACCGCACCCTGCGCAAGGTCGGGATGGAGAACGCGAAGCAGGCCGAGGAGACCTTTGACCTGCTGATGGGTTCCGACGTGGCGCCCCGCAAGGACTTCATCATCGCCGGTGCGGCGAACCTGGACCGGGAACGCATCGACGCCTGACCCGCCCGCCGACGGCGCTGGCCCGGGGTGGCGCCGGCTGACCGGGGCGGAGCTGCCGGACTCAGCCGAGCAGGCCGGGGACGATCAGCAGCGCGGTGGGCAGGGCGAGCAGCAGCAGGCAGGCGCCGAGCACCGCGTAGCGCAGCGGTTCAGGCAGCGGCGGACGGGGCGTGAGCAGCCGGCTGACGCGCGAGGCGGTAATCGCCGTCGAACCGGCACCGCCGGTGGCGCCGGGCTGGGCCGCGTCGATGGCTGACGAGCCGTCGCCGAATGCCATCCGGGCCTCGGGGCCGACGGGACTGCCGGCGGCCCCGCTCGCCACGATCGCGATCGCCTTGATCAGGCTGGCCTTGCTTTCGGTCTTGAGTGCGACGTCGTCGGCCAGCATCTCGATCAGCGAGCTGACCGCTTCCTGGGCGAGCCGGGTGGTCGGCAGCCAGGGCAGGGCCTGACGCCAGGCTGCGAACGCCCACAGCAGCAGGTGGTGGCGCTGGCTCAGGTGGGCGTTCTCGTGGATGATGACCGCGCGCAACTCGGCCGGTTGCAGGGCCGCCAACAGGCCGTCCGACAGCACCGTGACCGAACGGGCGCCGCCGGGCAGGCAGTAAGCCACGGGGGAGTCGTGGCTGATGACCATGGTCCTGGGGCCGTCGGCCGAGGGGAAGGCCAGCAGCGCGAGGAGTTCGCGGTGCCGGCGCCGCTGCCGCTGGATCTTGTAGTAGGTGAGCAACAGTGTGAAAACCAGGTGGGCGGTCAACAAGGCCGCGGCGGAGAGCGCGAAGATATGCCAGAATCCCAGCACCGTGGTGGGTTCGTTCCGGAACACCATGCCCGCCAGGGACCGGAGGCCGGCCAGGAGGGTGGCCCCGGCCGGTTCCAGGCCGTAGACCAGCATGGCTCCGATCATGGACAGGCCGCCTGCCAGGGCGATGGCCTGCCAGAGCAGCATGGCCGTGGAAGGAGAGCGGGCCGGCCACTGGGCGCGGGAAAGAAGGATAGGCACCGGCCAGGCCAGTACTATCGCCAGGACCGCCAGAAAATATGAGGTCCAGAACATCCGGCGTTAGCTGTGTTCCAGCAGTTTGCGCAGGGTTTCCGCCTCCGTCGCGGATACGGATCCAATGAAGCGGGCCAGCACGGCCTCGCGGTCGGGGGCGGAGCCGAGCACCTCATGCATCAGTTCCGCGGTGTGGTCCGCGCGGCTGGAGATGGCCTGGTAGCGGTGCGGCCGGGTGCCGCGTTCCCGCTCCACAAGGCCCTTCCGCTCGAGCCGGGAGAGCACGGTCAACACGGTCGTGACGGCCAGGTCTTTGCCCACGTGGCCGGCGGTGCCGCCCTGGGCCCGCGTGCTCTGCGCGAGCAGGTCCCGCAGCGTGTTCGCCGTCGCAGCCTCGTGGCCTGCCCAGAGCAGGTCCATCACTGCCCGTTCCAGTTCGCCGAGCGTTGCCATTCCGTACGTCCTTCTTGAGTGCCGCCCGGGCTCGGTTGCCGCCCGGGGAGGTTGCTGGATACTTCAACGTTAAATTTACCGCGTTTTGCGCATAGTTTCTACATGAGGTAGAACAGCATCCCTGCGGCGTGTCGCCTCAGCTGACGGCGCGGCCGGAGCCGGCGGCCCCGGGCACTCCGGCAGCTCCATTGCAGGGCGGCCTGTGCCGTGCGACGCTGGGGTGCGGGACGGTGCGCAATTGTTCTACACTCTGTAGAAGTATTATTTCTACGCAACGTAGAAAATTAGAAGATCTCGGGAACCTAGCCAAAGGGACTGCCTTGGAAGCCTTGGAAATTGCACGCTGGCAATTCGGCATTACCACCGTCTATCACTTCATGATGGTGCCGCTGACAATCGGTCTCGGCCTTGTCGTGGCGGTGATCCAGACCCTCTGGTACCGCACCGGCAAGCCCGAGTATCTGCGGATGACGAAGTTCTGGGGCAAGCTCTTCCTGATTAACTTCATCATGGGCGTGGCCACCGGCATCGTGCAGGAGTTCCAGTTCGGCAYGGCCTGGAGCGAGTACAGCCGCTTCGTCGGGGACGTCTTCGGCGCACCGCTGGCCTTGGAGGCGCTGCTGGCGTTCTTCGTGGAATCCACCTTCCTGGGCCTGTGGATCTTCGGCTGGAAGCAGCTCAAGCGAGGCGTCCACCTTGCCTGCCTCTGGATCGCAGTGATCGGCTCGGTCCTTTCCGCCTACTTCATCATCGTGRCCAACAGCTGGATGCAGCACCCGGTGGGCGTCGAGATGATTAACGGGCGGCCCGTGATGACCGACGCCTGGGCCGTCTTCACCAACAACACCGCCCTGGTGGCGGTGCCCCACACCCTCTTCGGCGCACTCGCCGTCGCCGGCGGTTTCCTGCTCGGCATCGCCTGGTACCACCTGTGGCGCCGGCGCCATGACGGGATCGACACGGTAGGGGCTGACGGCAAGGTGATCCCCGGCGAGTCGGATATTCCGGGCCGGGACCGTGCGGACCACGCCGTCTGGATCCGCTCCCTGCGGATCGGCGCCGTCGTCGCGATGATCTCCTTCGCCGGGACCGCGATCACCGGCGACCTGCAGGGCAAGCTCATGTTCGAACAGCAGCCCATGAAGATGGCCGCCGCCGAGGCCGCTTGCCACGACGGCACCGGCTTCTCCGTGCTTAGTATCGGCAACGTCGGCTCCAAGAACTGCRACGACGTCGTCGCCGTGATCGAGGTCCCCGGCATTCTGTCCTTCCTGGCCAAGGGCGACTTCAACACCGAGGTCAAGGGCGTGAACAGCCTGCAGGACCAGTACAAGGCGGATTACGGCACCCACCTGCCCAACAACCCGATCTACGGTGACCGGGCCGGCCAGGAGATCCAGTACGTCCCGGTCATGGAGGTCACCTATTGGGGCTTCCGGATGATGATCGGCTTCGGCGGCGTGGCGGCGCTGGCCGCGCTTGTGGCCCTTTGGGCCACCCGCAAGGGAACCGTCCCGGCCTCCCGCGGACTCATGCGGCTCGCCGTATTCGGCATCCTGGCCCCGTTCGGCGCGAACGCCGCCGGCTGGATCTTCACCGAGATGGGCCGCCAGCCCTTCGTGGTGGCGCCCAACCCGGACCTCAACGGCATCGACCAGGTGTTCATGTTCACGGCCGCAGCCGTTTCCCCGGGGGTCTCCGCCGGGGAGCTGCTCACGTCCTTGATTGTGCTGAGCGCCGTCTACGGGGTGCTGCTGGTGGTGGAGGTGAAGCTGCTGGTGAAGTACATCCGGGGTGGCGTGGTCTCCGCGATGCCCGAACTCGTCCTGGCCCCGGCGGACGAAAATGACGACCAGTCCCCGTCCGGCGGAACCCCCGCCAAACCCGAAGCCGACGACGTCTTGGCCTTCGCCTACTAACGTCCCCGAAGAAGTCGTAGAGGATACTCAGCATGGAACTGCTACCCACCATCTGGTTCATCGCCATCGCACTGTTGTGGACGGGCTATCTCTTTCTGGAGGGCTTCGACCTGGGCGTCGGCATGCTCATGAAAGCCTTCGCCCGGAACGACACGGAGCGCCGGGTGCTGCTGAACACCATCGGTCCGGTCTGGGACGGCAACGAGGTCTGGCTGCTCACCGCCGGCGGTGCCACGTTCGCGGCCTTCCCGCTCTGGTACGCGTCCCTGTTCTCCGCGCTTTACCTGCCGCTGCTGGTGGTCCTCGTGGCGCTGATCTTCCGGGCCGTGGCGATCGAATACCGGGGCAAGGTGGACACGCCGCAGTGGCGCGCCCGCTGGGACTGGGCCCTCGCCCTCGGGTCGCTGGTGGCAGCCTTCGGCGTCGGAGCCGCGCTGGCGCTGACCACCACGGGGCTGCCGCTGAACGCCAACGGGGACCGTGTGGGCGGCCCGTTCGCCTGGTTTACCGGCTACGCCGTGCTGGGCGGCCTCGCCGTCGTCTGCTTCTCCCTGTTGCACGGACTCGCCTTCCTGGCCCTGAAGACCGACGGCGAGATCCGGCACCGCGCGCGGCAGTGGTTCGCGCGGCTGCTGCCAGTGCTGATCCTGCCGATCGCCGGCTGGGCCGTCGTGATGCAGGTCCAGGCCGGCAAGGCCTGGACGCTGGCCGCCGTGGTCGTGGCCGTCGTGGCTGCCGTCCTGGCCTGGAACTTTGCCCGCCGCGGCGCGGAAGGCCGGGCCTTCATCGCCCTGGGCGCCTTCCTGCTGCTCGGCAGCGCCTCAATCTTCGGCGCCGCGTTCCCGGTCGTGTTGCCCTCCACCCTGAACCCGGAATTCAACCTGACCGTCGCGAATGCGTCATCCTCGGAGTACACCCTGGGCCTGATGACAATCGTCGCCTGCGTGGGGCTGCCGCTGGTCCTCGCCTACCAGGCGTGGACCTACTGGGTGTTCCGCCGCCGGGTCAGCGCCGAGCACATTCCCGAGGCGCACAGCTTCCTGCCCGCGATTGCCGCCAAGGCCCTGGCGCCGAAGGACTAGCCGCCGATGAAACCGCAGTTCCCCGCCGGCCCTGCCACCCGATCGGCGCTCTACCTGCTGGGGCTCCTGGCAGCGCTCAAGGCGCTGTCGCTCGTCCTGATGGGGCAGGCAATCGCCGCCATGCTGGCCGGRCTGATGGTCCACAACCCGGCCTGGGCCGAGCAACTGGGTTGGGGCCTGGCCGGGGTGGTGCTGCGCTCGCTCACCGTGTGGGCGCAAGCCGTCGCGTCCCGGCGCGCGGCGCTTGGGGTCAAGGAGGAGCTGCGCTCACGGCTGCTGGACCGGGCCCTGCACACCGGAACCCGCGCCGCCGGGCCGGCCGACGGCGGGCTCGCGGTGCTGGCCACCAGGGGACTGGACGCCCTGGACAACTACTACACGCAATTCCTCCCCGCCCTGGTGAACTGCGCCGCCATTCCGCTGCTGCTGGGGGTCCGGATCCTGTTCGCGGACTGGATCAGCGCCGTGGTGGTCGTCCTGACCGTCCCGCTCGTGCCGCTGTTCATGGTCCTGATCGGCCGGTACACCGACGACCGGGTCAGGGACGCCCAGTCGGCGCTGTCCCGGCTCTCCGCCCACATGCTGGAGCTCGCCAAGGGCCTGCCCGTGCTGGTGGGCCTGGGCCGCGCCACCGCCCAGCGCAAGGCCCTCGAGGATATCTCGGAGGAATACCGCTCCAAGACCATGGCGACCCTGCGCACCGCGTTCCTCTCGGCCCTGGCCCTGGAGCTTATCGCCACGATTTCCGTCGCCGTGGTCGCCGTCTTCATCGGCGTCCGGCTCGTACACGGGGACATGGCCCTCGAGGCGGGACTGCTGGCCCTGATCCTGGCACCGGATTGCTACCTCCCGCTGCGCGAACTCGGCACCGCCCACCACGCCAGCGACGACGGCCGTGCGGCGCTCGCCGACAGCACCGAAGTCCTCGACGCGGAGCAGGTGGCGCCGCTCGTTCCGGCCGCAGCCGCCGGCCGTGGCGGACTTGACCGGTCCGGTCCGCCGGCCGTCACTGTCAGCGGGCTGGGCGTGCGCTACGCCGGCCGCGGCGACACCGCCGTCGGGCCGCTGAGCTTCACGGCCGCCCCGGGCACGATCACCGCGCTGGACGGTCACAGCGGGGCCGGGAAGAGCACGGTGCTGGGTGTACTGGCCGGCACGGTCGGCGCCGGCCCCGGCGCGGAAGTTACCGGCCGGCTGGAGGGATTCACGACGGCGGACCTGGCCTGGGTGCCGCAACACCCCGTAATGGTCGAAGCCACCGTCCTCGAGGAAATCCTGCTCTATCTGGGCGCCTCCCCGGCCGGGTCCCCCTCGACGGGCAGCACCGAAGCGATGGCCGAGGCCCAGCGCTGCCTCGCGGCCTGCGCCGCGGGGCACCTCGCCGCGAAGCACCCCGCCGAACTCAGCCCGGGGGAGCTGCGCCGGGTGGCCGTGGCCCGAGGGCTGGCCCGAATCGCGGCCGGCGCCACGGTGCTCCTGCTGGACGAGCCCACCGCGCACCTGGACCGCGCAGCCGCCGACGCGGTCAGCCGCACTATCGCGGCCCTGCGCGGGAAGGTCACCGTCCTGCTGGTGGCCCACGACCGGCAGACCCGGGAACTCGCCGACCAGCTGGTGCACGTCGGCAGGAGCTCCGCCGGCCACGAGGCCGCCGCTGACGCCCGGGTCGCCGACGCGGCCGAGGGGCTCCGAGGGCAGCACATCATGGCGCCGGAAGCGGCCGAAGGTCCCGAACCGACCGGCGCCCTCAACCAGACCGGACCTGAAATTTCCGCCGCCGGAGCTGAAAAGTTCGGGACGGCAGTTGGCCAGCTGCGCCAGCTGCTGGCGCCGGTCGCCGGCAAGTTTGCGGCGGCGGGCGCCGTCGGCATCCTCGCCGCGCTGTTCGCCGTCGCCCTGTCCGGCCTGTCCGGCTGGCTGATCCTTCGCGCCAGCGAACAGCCGCCGATGCTCTATCTGCTCACTGCTATCGTGGGGGTGCGCTTCTTCGGCATCGGCCGCGCCGCCCTTCGCTACTCGGAACGGCTGCTGCTCCACGATGCGGTCTTCACCGCCCTGACCCGGCTCCGCGGCCGGCTCTGGGAGTCGCTGAGCCGCCGGGCCCTCTCGCTCCGGCGGCTCCTGCAGGGCGGCAACGTCCTGGGCGCGGTGATTGACGACGTCGACACCGTCCGGGAACTGTTGCCGCGGGTGGTCCTGCCGCCGCTGACTGCCGTGGCCGTCGGGGCGGCTGCCGTCACCGGCATCGGCCTGCTGCTTCCCGCGGCGCTGCCCGCCGTGGTCGCAGCCGCCGTCGTCAGCCTGGTAGCAGCGCCGGCACTGGCGCTGCTCGCCGACCGGATGTCCGCCCGCGCCGAACAACAACTGCGTTCCGGCGTCCTGCGCCGCGTCGCGGCGGCCCTGGACGCCCGCGCCGAACTCCACGCCAACGGTGTCGCTTCCCCGGTTCTGGCCGCCATCCGGCGGGACGACCGGGCCGCGACGGCGGCGTCGCAGCGTTCCGCCGTCGCCGAGGGGCTCGGCCAGGGAATCACCGTCCTGGCCGGCGGGGCCGCCGCCCTGGCCAGCGCTGTCCTCGCCGCCCCGCTGGTCCTCAGCGGTGCGGCAGCGCCCGGGACCGTCGCCGTCGTGGTACTGCTCCAGCTGGCGCTCGTGGAACCCTATTCGGCCATCACGACGGCGGTACGCCAGTACCCGGCGCTGCGGTCCGTGCTGCGCCGGATCAGCGACTCCGGCGTCCTGGCGCCGGCAGCCGCGGACCCGTCCGTTGGTCCGGTGCTGCTGGCTGCGCGCCGCGGCGGCCGGCCCGGGGTGGAACTCGAGAACCTGGCCGCGGCCTGGCCGGGCGGCCCCCTGGTGTTCAGCGGGCTGTCGGCCAGCGCCGAACCCGGCCGCTGGCTGGCCGTGACCGGAGCCTCCGGGTCCGGCAAGTCGACGCTGCTGGCGGTCATGCTCGGCTTCCTGCCGGCCGCGTCCGGCCGGCTCGCCTTGACCGGCCGCGCCGCCTGGTGCCCGCAGGAGGCACACCTCTTCGACTCCACCATCCGCGGCAACCTGATGCTGGGGCTGCCCGCGGCGGACCGCCCCTCGGACGCAGCCACAGCCGCTGCCGGGACCGCGGCCCTCGAGCGGCAGCTAAGGGAGGCGCTGGCCGCCGTCGGGCTGGAACCGCTGCTCGGGAGGCTCGCCCGGGGCATGGACACCCCCATCGGCCCCGGCGGCGCCTTCCTCAGCGGCGGCGAACGCCAGCGCCTGGCGGTGGCCCGGACGTTGCTCACCGGCGCCGACGTCATCCTGCTGGATGAGCCCACGGCCCACCTGGACGCGGAAGCGGGCCGGACGATGCTGGCCGAACTGCGGCGCGGGCTGGCCGGCCGCACGGTGGTCCTGGTCACGCACAACCCCGAGGACATCAGCCCTGAAGACCGCCGGGTGGACCTCGACTTCGCCCGGTCGCCGCGGGCCGAGGCGGTGCTGGCGCGGGGCTAGGCCGGCCGTTAGCCTGTTCGCATGAACACACCACCTGGCGCCGACCCGCGCGCCGGCCTGGATGGCCGCCTCTCGTGGCGGGCCGCCGACCGCGCGGATTTGGACGGCTGGGCTGCGCTGATAGCCCGGACCGCCGCCGTCGAACGGCCCGTCTGGTTTGAGCGACGCGAGGATCTGGTCCAGATCCTCGCGTCCCGGAAGAACCCGACCGCGGGGAACAGCATCCTCGGCTTCGACGCGCAGGGGGTGGCCCGGGCCTACGGACGGATCACGAAAAACCCGGACGGCGAGAAGGCAGTCGGCTTCGGCTGCGTCGATCCGGGATGGCAGGGCACCGGCGTCGGGACCGGGCTGCTCGGCTGGATGGAAGCCCGGACCCGGCAGCGCTTCGCCTCCGATGCCGCGACCGGCGCGGCCCCCAGGCTCCGGCTCTACATGGAGCAGCAGCACACCCACCAGGCCGCGCTGTTCAAGGAGCGCGGCTACCGGATAGTGCGCTACTACAACGAGATGCACCGGCCGCTGGACGGCCCGCTGCCCCAGCCCGGGCTGGACGACAGGCTCGAGCTGGTGCCCTTCGATGCCGGACTCCACGAGGCGGTGCGGCAGGCGCACAATGACGCGTTCCGCGACCACTGGGGGAGCGAGCCGCGCGACGAGGAGGCCTGGGGCCTCGTGGTAAACGACCCGCAGGCGCGGCCGGACCTGAGCGCCGTCGTGGTGGAGAAGGCCGGCGGCCGGGTGGCCGGCTACCAGCTGGCCAGCCACGACCAGGAAATCGCCGAGTCGCGCGGCTTCAAGGAGGGCTACACCGAGCTGCTCGGCGTGCGCCGGGAGTTCCGGGGCCGAGGGATCGCGCGGGCGCTCCTGGCCGACGCGATGCACCGCTTTGCCGCGGCCGGAATGGACAAGGCCTCGTTGGACGTGGACTCGGAGAACCCCACCGGGGCACTGCAGCTCTACCTGAAAATGGGTTACGTTACGGTCAGCGGCAGCATGGCGTGGGATAAGGAACTCTGACTCCCGGACCCGCTATCCCTCCACGCGCTATCCGTCCACACGCTATCCGTCCACACGCTATCCGTCCACACGCTATCCGTCCACATCGTGGAGGTGATGTACGACGTCGTGCAGGAAGTACTGCGCGAACGTGAGCACCGTGAACTCCGAACCGTTGCTGCGGGTGCCCGTCCGGGCCCAGTCCTGCTCCGGGACGCGGCCGAAGGACGCGGCGATCTGCTCGCCGTCGGTCGTCAGGGCGGCGCTCACCGCCGCCGGGTCGGCGCCGGCGTAATCCTGCTCGACGGCTGCCCGGTCCTGGTCCCAGTCCTCAAACCGGGCGTCATCCTTGGTGAGCATGAGGTCGAGCCGGTGGTCGAAGAGGATGAACACATCCCGGACGTGGCAGGCGTACTCCAGGGCCGACCAGGTGTTCGCGTCCGGCCGTTCCGCCGCATCCGGGCGCCGCAGCACAGCACGCCAGCGCGGAAGCATGCTGGCAACCGTCCCCGGCGTCGTCGCTGGGGTGCAGGTGGAGGCATCAAAACCGCACTCCGGGCAGGGCCGAGACAGCACCCAGGTCCAGTCCTTTTGATCGGGAACGATAGGCATGGGAGCAGTCTAGGCGAAGGAGTAAAGTTCGTTCTGGGGGAAGAGCCTGGAAAGGGACATAGCCATGCTCAAGGACCAACCGGTCGGCGCCGTGCTGCCGGCCGCGGACATCACCCGCGCGCGCGATTTCTACCGCGACAAGCTCGGACTCCAACCCGACAACCCGGACGCCGGGGACAACCTGCAATACACGTGCGGCTCCGGCAGCAGATTCTTGCTGTACCAAACCTCCAACGCCGGAACGGCCAAGAACACCCAGCTCGGGTGGATGGTCGCTGACGTGCCGGCCACCGTCGCGGAGCTCCGCGCCGCCGGGGTCGTCTTCGAGGACTACGATTTCCCGGGCCTGAAAACCGAGGACGGTATCGCCACCCTGCCGGACGGCAGCTCCGCCGCCTGGTTCCTGGACAGCGAGGGCAACATCCTGAACGTCAACTCAGGGATGTAAGCGCGCTCCAGACGCTCCCGCAGATCCTGCCGCCGTATCGACGACGCTCCCGCAGGTCCTGCCACCGTATCGACGACGCTCCCGCACTCCCGGGCGGGAGGTGCGGGAGCGTCGGGTGTTTGTGGGCGGGAGGTGCGGGAGCGTCGGGTGTTTGTGGGCGGGAGGTGCGGGAGCGTCGGGTGTTTGTACTAGGCGTCCGCCGCGGCTTCCTCTGGCCAGGCCATGCTCGGGCCGATCGCGTCGATGGCTTGCGAGAGCGGGATGCCGGAGCCGTCGCGCCGCCCGTGCTCGCCCGGGAGCGAGCGTGCCACCCCGCCCAGCGAGGATGCCTTCGCCGGGCCGTGGCCGGCCCAGGCGAGCAGCAGCGTGTCTTCGCCCTTGAGGAAGCGGTGGGCCCTGACGCCGGCCGTACCGCGTCCCTTGGCCGGGTATTCCGCCAGCGGCGTGACCTTGGCGGCGCCCGGCGCGGTGCCGGGCAGGGCGCCTTCGGTGCCTGCGATGGTGACCACCACGGCGGCCTCGTCGGTGGCGCGGGCCGTGCCGAAGTGCAGCACCTGGTCCCCGGCGGCGAGCTTGATCCCGGCCATGCCGCCCGCGGTGCGGCCCTGCGGCCGGACCGCGGAGGCGCTGAAGTGCAGCAACTGGGCCTGGCGGGTCACGAAGACCAGCTCGTCGTCGTCGCCGGCGGCGGACTCGACGCCCACCAAGGTGTCCTTGTCCTTGAGTGCGATCACTTCCCAGTCTTCGCGGTTGAGCGGGTAGTCCGGCTGGACGCGCTTGACCACGCCCTGGGCGGTGCCGAGGGCGAGGACCTGGTCCAGCGGGGCGAACGCGACGAGCGACTCGCCCTTGAGCAGGGTGATGAAGTCCTTGGCGGGCACGCCGCCGGCCATGTTGGGGGTGCCCGAGGTGGGCGGCAGCACGGGCATGTCCATCACCTGGAGCCGCAGCATGCGGCCCTGCGACGTGACCGCAGCGATCTCGCCGCGCGCGGAGGTCTTGATGACGGAGCGGAATACGTCATGCCGGGTCCGTGGCCCGCTCTCGGCGAGGCTGTCCTGGTTGGCCGTGCGGGCGATCTGCCCGGACACCGTCAGGATGGCCCAGCACGGGTCGTCGGCAATTTCGAGGGCGAGCGGGGCGGCCTTGCCCTTCGCGCCGGGCGCGGCGGTGAGGGCGGCGGCGACCGTGGGGGAGACGGCCTCGGATTCGAGCAGCACGGTCCGACGCGGGGTGCCGTACTTGGCGGCGAGTTCCCCGAGTTCGTCCGAGACCAGCGTGCGCAGCAGTTCGGGGGAGTCGAGGATTGCCTGCAGTTCGGCGATCTCCTTGCGGAGCTCCTCCTGTTCCTTCTCCAACTCGATCCGGGAGTACTTGGTCAGCTGCCGGAGCCGGAGTTCCAGGATGTAGTTGGCCTGGATTTCGGAGAGGTCGTAGATGGACATCAGCCGGGTGCGGGCCTCGGCGGACTCCTCCGAGGAGCGGATGATCTGGATGACCTCGTCGATGTCCACGATCGCGATGAGCATGCCCTCGACCAGGTGCAGGCGGTCCTTCTTCTTGCCGAGCCGGAAGGAGGTACGGCGGCGCACCACGTCGATCCGGTGGTTGACGTAGACGGACAAGAGTTCCAGCAGGCCCAGGGTCTGCGGCTGGCCGTCGACCAGGGTGACGTTGTTGATGCCGAACGAGTCTTCCATCGGTGTGAAGCGGTAGAGCTGCTGGAGCACTGCGTTCGGGTTGAAGCCGTTCTTGAGCTCGATTACGAGCCGCAGACCATGCTGGCGGTCGGTGAGGTCCACGACGTCGCTGATGCCGGTCAACTTCTTGCCGTTGACCGCATCCTTGATCTTCTCGATCACCTTTTCCGGGCCCACCATGTATGGCAGTTCCGTGACCACCAGGCCGGTGCGGCGCGCCGAGAGCTGTTCGACGTCGACTTTGGCCCGGGTCTTGAAGGAGCCGCGTCCGCTGGCGTAGGCGTCGCGGATGCCGTCGAGGCCTACAATCCGGCCGCCGGTGGGCAGGTCCGGGCCGGGGACGAACTTCATGATGTCCTCGAGCGTGGCGTCCGGCTGCGCAATCAGGTGCCGCGCTGCCGCCACTACTTCGGCCAGGTTGTGCGGGGCCATGTTGGTGGCCATGCCCACGGCGATGCCGGTGGCGCCGTTGACCAAAAGGTTCGGGAAAGCGGCCGGCAGCACCTCCGGCTGGGTGAGTTGGTTGTCGTAGTTGGGGACGAAATCGACGACGTCTTCGTCGAGGTGGTCGGTCAGGGTCAGCGCCGCCGCCGCCAGCCGCGCCTCGGTGTACCGCGGGGCGGCCGGGCCGTCGTCGAGCGAGCCGAAGTTGCCGTGGCCGTCGATCAGGGGCAGCCGCAGGGAGAAGTCCTGGGCCATCCGGACCATGGCGTCGTAGATGGCGGAGTCACCGTGCGGGTGCAGCTTGCCCATCACCTCGCCCACCACCCGGGCGCTCTTGACGTGGCCGCGGTCCGGGCGCAGGCCCATCTCGCTCATCATGTACAGGATGCGCCGCTGCACCGGTTTGAGGCCGTCCCGGGCATCAGGCAACGCCCGGGAATAGATGACCGAATAGGCGTACTCCAGGAACGAGCCTTCCATTTCGGAAGTGACGTCGATGTCGACGATGTTCTCGACAAAGTCCGCTGCGGAATCCTGGTTGGCTTTCCCTGCCGGGGGCGTGGTTTGGCGGCGTGCCATAAGGCTGGTGGGTCCTTCTGCGGGGTGCTGAGCGTGTGCTGCGAAAGTTAGTGACTAGGCTAAGCCTATGGTGGATCAGCCCGCAGACGGCGTATATCCGGAACATTGGGAAGCCGATGTCGTGCTGCGCGACGGCGGAACGGCGCACCTTCGCCCCATCCACCCGGCCGACGCCGACGCCGTGCAGGCCTTCCACGTGGGCCAGTCGCAGACCTCGATCTACATGCGCTTCTTCGCCTTCAAGTCCAGGCTTTCAGCCAAGGAACTCAAGCGTTTCACCGAGGTCGATTACAGGGACCGGGTGGCACTGGTGATCACCATCGGCGGCGAGATCCTGGGCATCGGCCGCTACGACCGGCTCGGGGACCCGGAAGAAGCGGAGGTGGCCTTCAACATCGCCGACGCCCACCAGGGCCGCGGTATCGGCTCCATCCTGCTCGAACACCTGGCCGCCGCGGCCCGCGAGAACGGGATCCGCAAGTTCAGCGCCGAGGTGCTCCCGGAGAACCGCAAGATGCTGATGGTCTTCTCGGACGCCGGCTACGACGTCAAACGCCACTTCGACGACGGCGTCGTGAGCCTGGAGTTC
Organism: Arthrobacter sp. 05N428_2; assembly: GCF_056397065.1. Taxonomy (NCBI): domain Bacteria; kingdom Bacillati; phylum Actinomycetota; class Actinomycetes; order Micrococcales; family Micrococcaceae; genus Arthrobacter; species Arthrobacter sp. 05N428_2. The sequence continues at coordinate 144,559 of NZ_JBFTMR010000006.1, forward strand.
AACATCGACCCGACGGACAAGTCCCGTGCCGTGATGGAGTCCCGTGAACACCGTGCCGAGGCGCGCAGCATCCAGGAACTCCTGGCCCCGGACTCGGTGGCGGTGATCGGGGCCAGCCGCCACTGGGGCACCGTGGGCCACCAGTTGCTGGAGCACATCATCGAGGGCCGCTTCACCGGCCCGGTCTATGCGATCAACCCCGAAGCCATGGAACTGGCCGGCATGCTGTCCTTCGCCAGGCTCTCCGAGGTTCCCGGCCCGGTCAAGCTCGCCATCATCGCGGTGCCCTACGACGAGGTCCCCAAGGTGGTCCATGAGTGCGGCGAGGCCGGGGTCAAGGGGATCGTGCTGGCCACCGCCGGCTACGCGGACGACGGCGAACGCGGCCTCGTCCGGCAGCGCGAACTGGTCCGCCAGGCCCGCGCCAACGGCATGCGCGTGATCGGCCCGGCGTCACTCGGGATCGTCAACACCAACCCCGCCGTGTCGCTCAACGCCTCGATGGCGCCGTCGCTGGCCCGCCGCGGCGCCCTGGGCCTGTTCAGCCAGTCCGCGGCGATCGGCGTCTCGCTCTATGCCGCCTCCAGCCGCCGCCGGGTGGGCCTGTCCACGTTCCTCTCCGCCGGCAACCGCGCCGACGTGTCCGGCAACGACATGATGCAGTTCTGGGAGGACGACGCCGACACCACCGCCGTCGGGCTCTACCTTGAATCCATCGGCAACCCGCGCAAGTTCTCGCGGCTGGCACGGCGGCTTGCCCGGACCAAGCCGGTGATCGTGGCTAAATCCGACGCCATGGGACTGAACCTGCCGCCGGGCCACTCCGTGCGCACCACACAGGCGCCGCCCGAGGCTTTGGACGCGATGATGCGCCAGGCCGGGGTGATCCGGGTGGAGACCATCGAAGAGCTGATGGACGTGGCCCAGATTGTCTCCAGCCAGCCGCTGCCGAAGGGACCCGGGGTGGCCGTGTTCAGCAACTCCGGCGCCCTCGGCAAGGTGGTGGCGGACCGTGCGGCCGCGGCCGGGCTGGGCGTGGAACGCATCGTCGTCGACGTCGACCTGGATGCCGGCATGTCCCGGGCGCTGCCGGCGCTGCGGCACAGCCTGCAGGAGACGCTGACCAGCGAGTCGGTCCATGCCGTCGTGGTCGCCCTGCTGCCGGCCCGGGGGCTCACGGTCGAAAAAATCGGCGCGGTGCTGGCCGAATGCTCCGCGGCCGCCGGGAAACCCGTGGTGGCGGCGTTCACCGGCATCCTGGACCCCTCCATCTACGTCGAGGGCATGGTCGGATCCGCGGACGCGGCGCTTGAACCGGACGCGGCGCTCGTACCGGCCGCCGCGGTGCCCTGCTACTCCAACCCGGGGGCCGCCGTCGCCGCTCTCGCCGCGGTGGTCCGCTACGCCGAGTGGGTGGTCCGCGACCACGGACTCTTCGTGGAACCCGACGGCTGCGATCCCGAAGCCGCCCATGAGGACCTGGAAGAGCTGCTCCGGCCCGTCGGTGGCGACCAGTTGGTCCGGCTTGACCCGGCGGCGGCCGCGAAGCTGCTGGGCCGCTACGGCATCCGGGTGCTGGCCTCCGAGGGCTTCGAGAGCGACGAGGCCGCGGTCGCCGCCGCGGACCGGCTCGGCTGGCCGGTGGCGCTGAAGACCACGGACCCGGCGCTGCGGCACCGCCTCGACCTCGGCGGGGTGCGCCTCGACATCCAGGACGCCGATTCGCTGCGCCGCAACATCGCCCAGATGCGCAAGTCGCTGCAGCGCTACGGTTCGCCGTCCCTGGAGGTGCAGTCCATGGCCCCGGTTGGGCAGGCCTGCACCTTCCGCGCCATCGAGGACCCGCTGCTGGGCCCGGTGGTTTCCTTCGGGCTGGCCGGCGACGCCGTCAACCTGCTCGATGACTGGGCCCACCGCGTGCCGCCGCTCTCCGGCGCCGACCTCCGCGACTTCATCCGCGCGCCCCGCGCCGCCCGCAAGCTGTTCGGCTACCAGGGACTGCCCGCCGTCGACGCCGCCGCGCTCGAAGACCTGGCTGCCCGCCTCACCCGGCTCAAGGACAACCACCCGGAGATCGCCCTGGTGGAGTTCAACCCGGTCCTGGCCGGTCCCGACGGTGCCGTGATCCTGGCCGCCGACGTCCGCATTGCCAACGCCGCCCAGCGCACCGACACGGCCCGGCGCGCCATGCGCAGCTAACGACGCCCGCCGCCGCGCAGCAGCAGGGTCCCGCCCCGCAGCACCGGCGGAGCAGTTAGCAAGTCCCCGGCCGATCTGTGAAAATGGAAGCCATGAGCTCCCAGCCTCCAGCATCCCAGCCCCAGGCGTCCGTCCCCGGCCGCCACGGGCAGCACCAAGGCCTGCACGACCACAGCGCGCAGGGCCAGAGCCTGGAAGGCGCCCTCCAGCAGGCTGGTTTCTATCCCCGCCTGGTGGCCGACGTCGTCGCCGACGCCCTGGACGGCCGCGACTGCGTGGCCCACCTGGTCCACCTCGAGACCCACTTCGACCGGGCCGAGGTACGCCGCCACATCACCGTGCTCGTGCTGACCGAGGACATGCTGGTTATCACCCACGTGGACGACCAGCAGCTCGACGAGGCCGGCGAGCAAATCGTCGCGCAAGTTTCCACCGAATCCGTTCCAGTGACGCAGATCCGCTCCGTTGTGCTCAGCTACGTCTACGCACAGCCGCAGGACTATAAGCCCTCCGACCCGGTCCGGGAGCTGACCCTCTCGATCGCGTGGTCCGGCGGCCAACGCCTCGACATGGGCCCGGCCAGCTGCGGCGACCCGCAGTGCGAGGCCGACCACGGCTACAGCGGCACCATCGCGCAGGAGGACATCGTCCTACGGATCAGCGCCGAAGCGGACGGGCTGCAGGCCGTCCAGGACGCCAAACTGTTCGCCCGCGCGCTCCGGGCGGTAAACACCGGATCCACCGCTCCCGCCCCGCACGGTGTGTCCATGCTGCCGCAGCGCCCACGCTCCGGCGTCTTCGGAAACCGCCTCAACCGCGGCCACCAGCGCTGAGATGATGCCGGACAGCGCCTCCGAGTCACTGGTACCCGCACCACCGCCACCGCTCCCGGCCACCGACGGCCCCGCCGCTCTGCCGGCGCCCCCGGCGTACGGGGAGCGGTCCATCGCCGAGCTCTTCAGCAGCGCCGCGGCCAGCCTCGGCGTTCCAGGCTTCGACAACCGGCTGAAGCTTCCCGCCGCCAGGCATGTCTGCGTCGTCCTCGCCGACGGCCTGGGCCGGCAACTGCTCAAACAGAAATCCGCGCACACGCCGTTCCTGCGCTCGGTGCTGCAGGCAGGCCAAGGAGCCGTGCCGGTCTGGCTGGATTCCGCGTTCCCGTCCACCACTGCCGCGTCGCTGGCCAGTTTCGGGACCGGCCTGGCCGCTGGACAGCACGGGATGGTCGGCTACGACGTCCTCGACCCGGACCAGGACCGAGTGGTCAACATGCTTAACGGCTGGGATCCCGGGGTCGACCCGCAGCAGTGGCAGCCGATGCCGACCGTGTTCGAACGGGCCGCCGGGTACGCGGATGTCAGCACCGTCGCACTGCCGCGGTTCAGCGACTCCGCAATGACCCGGGCGGCGCTCCGTGGCGGACGCTTCGTGCCCGGGACCACCGCACACGCCCGGACCGCGGCCGCCGCGGAGGCCATGGCCGGGGCGGAGAGGTCGCTGATGTACTTCTACGTCCACGAGCTGGACAAAGCCGGGCACCGCTACGGCTCCCAGTCGCCGCAGTGGGAGAACCAGTTTGAGGAGCTGGACGCCACGGTGCGGCGGCTCAATGCCTCCCTTCCGGCCGGCACCACCGTGCTGCTGACGGGGGACCACGGCATGGTGGACGTGCCGGAGTCGCAACGGATCGACTATTCCGCCGAGGCGGAACTGATCGCCGGGGTCCGGCACACGGCGGGGGAGCCGCGGATGGTCCATCTCTACCTTGAGGACGGAGCCGACGACGCGGGCCGGCGCCGTCTGCTGGCGGCCTGGCGGGCGCGGTTCGGCGACCGGATCTGGGCGTTCACCCGGGAAGAGGCGGTTGCAGGCGGGCTGTTCGGGGAGGTCCGGGGCCCGGTCGGTCCGAGGATTGGCGACGTGATGATTGCCGCGCGCGACATGGTGGCCTTTTATGACACCCGGCGGGTTCCGGCCCGGGCGCTTGAAGTGGTCGGCCAACACGGCTCGCTCACCAAGGCGGAACGTGAGGTTCCGTTGCTGTGCTTCCAGGCCGAGGGGAAGAACGGCGGAGCCAAAGGCCGCAAGGGCGCCGGACAGGCTTTGCGGCGCTGAGCCACGGCCCGCCCGGGAGCAGGATTCCGGCCGCCAGGCGGTGTTCCGGCGCCGCTAATCCGTGCGGGTGCCGAAGACGATTTCGTCCCAGCTGGGCACACTGGACCGCTTCGGCTTGGCGGGCTGGCGTTCGGGTGTCTCCAGCTCCCGTTCGCCGCGGGCGGCGTCCCCGCGAGCCGGGCCGGTGCCCGACTGGCCGGTGGTCGGCTGGTCGGTGCGGGACGGATCGGTGCGCGAATCGGCCGTCGAGCCGGCCTGACGCCGCGACGGTCCGCCGCCCAGCAGCTCGTCCAGGCCAGGGCTTGAGGTCGGGCCGGTGCGGACGGGCCGCAGCTGCGACGCCGCGATGGTGATCTCCGTGGTCTCGGTGCTGACTCCGTCGTGAAGCTTCAACGCGTCGTCGGCGTCGTTGCCGTCATGGTGCCGCGGCGCCATGCTCAGCCGGGCCATCATCGAGGGCCGGGCATCCCGGCGGCGGGACAATGCATCCGGGCCCGGGATCGAGTGCGGCTCGACCTTGGCGGCTGGCGCTTTTTCCCCCGTCGGGGCGGGATCCGCGGAAGCCTTCTCGACGTCGGACCCGGATTCGACGTCGGATTCGGTCTCGTGCGGCGGCGGCACTTCGGACGGCCGGGGGTGTGCGGCCGGCACGCCGTTGGTCAGCAGCAACGCGAGCGCATCGTCAGCGTCCTCGTCCAGGCCCAGGCGCTGCCCTCGGCGGGAACGGAGCATGTCCAGCAGCCCGTCGGCGTCCTTTTCCTGCTGGCCGGCGGGGGAGTGGACTCCGCTCGACTGGACGATGCTGAGCTGCGCGGTGGCGGTGCGCGCCGCTGCCTCGGCGTCGGTTTCAAAATCAAAGGGGCGGTCGGACACCGCGGAGAGCCGCCGGGGCGGGACGGGGCCGTCCATCGGCTCCAGTTCGCTCAGCTGCTGGGCCCAGCGGTTAGCGTTCTGCAGTGATTTCCGTGCCGGGCTGAACGTCCACATGGCGGGCGGTTCTTCGCCGATCGCAGCGTGGGCGCCGGACTGTGTTTCGAAGCGGGCCACCACGTTCCAACTGCCGTCTAGGCGGCGCCAGGAGTCCCACTCCACGGAGGACGGCTCGATTCCGTGGGCCCGGAGCCGGTGGGTGACCATGTCGTCCAGCGTGGCGGGCTGGTCACCGAAGAAGGAGCGGTAGCTGTCGTGCCCTGCGGACGGGGAAGCCACCTCGATTTTGCGGGCCTGCTGGGCGACGTACTCGCGCTCGGCCAGCACTGGTCCCTCGTAGCGCTGCACTTTGGCCAGCGGGATGCCGGACAAGCCGGCCACCTCCTCGGCGGTGGCACCGCTTCGGATCCGGGCTTGGATGTCGCGCGGGGACATGGCAATGGGCTCGGCGCCCACGCCGGAACCGGCCTTGGCCGGCGTCCGGCTGGCCGCCGCCCGAAGTGCCTCATCGATCGGCAGCTGGAACATCTCGCCGCCGGTGCCACTCAACAGGACATGCTCCCCGTCGTCGTGGACGCCTACAAGCCGTAGATCCTGCATACAAATCCTCCACCCTGGCATTACTAACATTCGAAACTCTGCCACCGATGGGTGGCAATTCGGGTTAGGAGGGAGGGCGCGCCGTGATTTTCCGCGACTTTTCGCCCCAATCGGGCCGCCCCGGGCGGGCATCCCGGTCCCCGAACCGCCGGCCTCTGGCGTTCCGGCGCGGAGTTGGGCAAAATGACCCGACATCGGGCACAAAAAGCGCATGTCCGGCGTTGACATCGGTGAACCGAACCCGGACCCGTCCCCGGGGCTACCAGCCCCGGCGGGCACGGAGTCGGCGAACCAACCAAACGATTGCGGAGTGTGAGCAACAAGTAATGGCGACAGACTACGATGCGCCGCGCAAGACCGAAGAAGACCTCAATGAGGACTCCATCGAGGAACTCAAGTCGCGGCGTACGGACAAGCCTTCCGCGGTGGTTGATGTAGACGAAACCGACCTCGCTGAAGGCTACGAACTCCCGGGCGCCGACCTGTCCGGCGAGGAGCTGCTGGTCCGGGTCCTGCCCGCCCAGGCAGATGAATTCACCTGTGCCTCCTGTTTCCTCGTCCGCCACCGTTCGCAGATCGCCCGCGAAAAGGACGGCCTCGCGTACTGCAAGGAGTGCGAGGGCTAAAGGAGCCGGGCGGGCCCTTGGGCCCGCCCGCCGCTAGTGCGACAGTGCCGCCACCAGCTCGTCGGGGTGGCGGGTGGAGGCGAGCCAGTACGGCGTGCGGTCCGCGGGGTCGGTGATCTCGATCCGGACCACCGGGTCGATCCAGCCGCGGATGCACATGAACGCCAGGCCGTTGAGCCGGGGGCCACGCTCCGCCGTGGCCTCGGCGCCGCGGAAGGCACCGGCGGCGCCGACGAAGCGGCGTTCAATCGTCGCCCGCCCGACCCGTACCGTGGCGGCCGTGACAGAGATGGACGGGGTGGAAAGGACCAGGAGCGCCACCAGGATCACGAAAAGCACGACGGCCGCGGTAATGCCGGCGGCAATACTGATCGGGGCGAAGACCAGGATGCCGGCAGCGGCCAGCCCGGTCGCCACCAGCCAGATCCAGAAACTCGGCCAGAGCTTCTCGCTGAACAGGACGGTAGCGTCGTCGGGGGTGCTGTTGGAGGCAGGCATGGCTGCGCTGGATTCGGGCATGAGCCCAGCTTTCCACTTTTCCCCGGCTAATTCACCTTGGTCACCTGCCGGTGCCGGCGCCCTTCCGCAGCGGCGGCGCGGTAGGCCGATCCTCCGCGCGGGCGTTACAGTGGGGAACTGTGACTGAAGAAACTACTGCCGTGACCAAGCCGCCGGCAGAGCCCCCAGCCAGCGAGACGACAGCCAACGAATTCCCGGCCTACGGAGCGCCCACCCTGTCGGTGCAGCTGAAGATGCTCGACGACGGCCTGGAACCGCCGTCGTACGCCCACCCGGGGGACGCCGGGGCGGACCTGCGCGCCCGCGAGGACGTCGTGCTCGGACCGGGGGAGCGGCGGCTGGTGCCTACCGGCGTATCCATCGCCCTTCCGGACGGTTTCGTCGCCTTGATCCATCCGCGCTCCGGCCTGGCCACCAAGCACGGACTGACGGTGGTGAATGCTCCCGGCACGGTCGACGCAGGCTACCGCGGTGAGATCGCCGTGACACTGCTGAATACCGACCGCGACCAGGCGATCGAACTGCGCCGCGGCGATAGAATTGCACAAATGGTCATCCAGCGCGTGGAGTACGCGGAGTTCGTGCCCGTCCAGGAGCTAAGCGATTCGGTCCGCGGCGGCGGCGGCTTCGGCTCCACCGGCGGTTTCGGCACCGTCGGGGCCTGAATCCCGCCCGCTAAACAGGCTGAACACTGTGCGGTAGCCGAGGGCTTCGCACGGGATCACAACTAAGGAGAAAACCCGATGGTTTTTGGGCGTGGCAAAAAAGCCAAGCAGGAGCAGTTGACGGACACCGGCGATGCCGGGGAGTCTGACGCTGTTGGAACCGGCGCAGCTGCCGAGGCTCCGGACGCTGCCGTCCGCAGCGCCGGCCCCTACGACGTCTCCGAGATCGATGACCAGGACGGCTACGTCGACCTCGGCGCCCTGCTGATTACCCCGCGGGAAGGGCTGCAGCTCCGGCTGGAGGTCGAGGAAGCCACCCAGCGCGTCGTGGCAGTCACCATGGACCTGGACGGGTCCAGCCTGCAGCTGCAGGCCTTCGCCGCCCCCCGCTCCGAGGGCCTCTGGGACGAAATCCGCGAACAGATCGGCCAGTCGGTGGGCAGCCAGGGCGGCCAGGTGGACGAGATCGAAGGCCACTTCGGCATCGAGCTGGTCGCCAAGCTGCCCGCCGGTGACGGCAGCGAGGGATACCGCGTGGCCAGGTTCATCGGCGTCGACGGCCCGCGCTGGTTCCTTCGCGGCGTACTCGGCGGGGATGCCGCGCTGGATCGCGACGCCGCCGCCGGACTTGAGGAGCTGTTCCGGCAAATCGTCGTGGTGCGGGGCGAGAGCCCGATGCCGCCGCGCGACCTTTTGCAGCTCCGGCTTCCCCGGGACTCCGCGGCCGCCGCGCCGCTGGGTACCCCGGACTTCGAGCAGGGTGCACCGGAATTCGAGCAGCCCGAGCGCGGGCCGGAGATCACCCAGATTGGCTGATGCCCCTGGCAAGGAGCCAGCCGCAGCCGTTCCGGTGCGCGGCCTGCCGGAGCGCGGACGGGTGCTCTGCCGAGGCTTCATCGAGTCCGTGACCTACGCCCCGGCCGCCGAAGTCGCAGCCTTCACTGCGATCATCACGGACCACGACTCCCCGCCGCCCAAGGCCCGTCAGGTGCCGGCCAGCCACGCGACGCAGCCTGCTACCCGGCGCACACGCGGACCCGTGGCCGCCGACCGGCTCCGCGTGATTTGGCTGGGACGGCGCCGCATCCCCGGGGTCAGGGCAGGGCTGGAGCTCCGGCTTGAGGGCATGGTCACCATCCGGGACGGGTTGCCCACCATGTTCAATCCGCGCTACGAAATACTCTCCCGCAAGGAGGAGCAATGAGCACGCCTGAAGACCCCCAGCCAACCGTGAGCCAGTTCGCCGAGAACTACGCGGCCAAGGCCGGCCTGCACCGCTCCAGCAACGGCAACATCGACGTGCTCAAAAGCGCCGGCGGCGTCCAGGGCCTCGCCGAAAGCATCCTTCCGGGCCTGGTGTTTCTGATTGTCTTCACCGCGAGCCGCGAGCTGACGCCGGCCCTGGTCGCCGCACTGGCGGTGGCGGTGGTGTTCACTGTCGCGCGGCTGGTCCAGCGCAAGCCGCTGACCCAGGCCCTGGCCGGGATTGTCGGGGTCGGGCTCTCAGCGTGGCTGGCGAACTCCACCGGCAAAGCCGAGGACTTCTACGTGCTGGGGTTCTTCACCAACATCGGCTACATCCTGGCGATGACCATCTCGATCGCGGTGCGCTGGCCTGTCGCCGGGCTCCTGTTCGGTTTCATCCGCAACGAGGGCCTGGACTGGCGCAAGCATCCGGCGCGGGTCAAGGCGTACCGGATCGGCACCTGGGTGATCATCTCGGTCCTGGCCCTGCGGCTGCTCGTCCAGGTCCCCCTGTACCTGATGGGGGAGCCGGGCCTCGCGGGCCTGGCAACCACCCGGCTGATCATGGGCGCGCCGCTGTACCTCCTGGGAATGTGGGTGGCCTGGCTGCTCACCCGTCCGGCGCCCGCCCCCGCGGACGGCACTGCCCAGCCCAACTGACCTGATGCGCTGTCACTAATGGCCGCTCCCAGCCCTGGGAACGGCCATTAGTGACAGCGCAACTATTTGGAGCGGGTGGGCCTAACCGTCGAAGCCGTCGTCGGCAGCGGGCTGGGCCTCGCGGCCGTGCTGGTCCTCGGGCGCCGAGAGCAGGGCACGCAGGCCGTCCTCCGCCACGATCGTGGTGACGAAGAACAGCTCGTCGCCGCCGTCGATCACGTCGTCCCGGCTCGGCGTGATCGGCGCCTGGTCGCGCAGGATCGCCACCAGGGTCGCGTCCTCCGGCCAGTCGATGTCGCCCACGGTCAGGCCGATCACGTGCGAGTCGTGCGGCACGGTGAACTCCACCAGCGAGGACACCCCGGTCTGCAGGGTCAGCAACCGGACCAGGTCGCCGATTTCCACCGCCTCCTCCACGAGGGCCGTCATCAGTTGCGGGGTGTTGACCGCGACGTCGACGCCCCAGGAATCGTCAAACATCCAGTCGTTTTTCGGGTTGTTGACCCGGCCCACCGTCCGCCCGACGCCGAACTCGGTCTTGGCCAGCAGCGACACCACCAGGTTCACCTTGTCATCGCCCGTCGCGGAGACCACGACGTCGGCGTCCTCCAGCCGGGCGTCCTTGAGGGTACTGAGTTCACAGGCGTCGCCCACGAGCCAGTGCGCGCCGCGCAGCCCGCTGCGGCCGATCACCTCGGGCTTGAGGTCGATCAGCAGGATTTCATGTTTGTGGGACAACAATTCACGGGCGATCGAGGAACCGACGCTGCCCGCCCCGACGATGACGACTTTCACTTACGACTCCTTGGCGGGGGATTTGGCGAGAATGTGGGCAACCTCAGAAGTGCGGTCAACGCCCACCATGGCATGGACCGTGTCGCCGTCCTGGTAGGCGGTTCCGGGCCGTGGAATGATGCCCTCGCCGAAGCGGGTGAGGTAGGCGACGCGGATGTCGGCGGCTTTTTCGATCGCGGCCAGCGGGTGGCCGATCCAGCCGGCGTCGACCTCCACCTCGGCCAGCACGAGGCGGCCCGAGGGGTCGCGGAAGTCGCCGGCGAGGTGCTGCTCCGGCAGGATCCGGCGCAGCACCTGGTCCGCACTCCAGCGCACCGCGGCGACCGTGGGGATCCCGAGCCGCTGGTAGATCTCGGCGCGGCCCGGATCGTAGATGCGCGCCACGACATGCGGGACGTGGAACGTCTCGCGGGCCACCCGGGTGGCCAGGATGTTCGAATTGTCGCCGCTGGAGACGGCGGCGAACGCGTAGGCCTCTTCGACCCCGGCCTGCTTGAGCGTTTCCCGGTCGAAGCCGACGCCGGTGACCTTGCGGCCGGAGAAGCCGGTCCGCAGCCGCCGGAACGCACGGTCGTCCTGGTCGATGATCGCGACCGAATGGCCGGCGTCCTCGAGCGTGTGCGCCAGGGTCGCCCCGACACGGCCACAACCCATGATCACGAAGTGCGCCACCCGTGCCTCCTCAAGCTTCTGTGTGTTTGTTGCTGCGTCAAACAATACCGGCCGGCGCGGCCCCGGAGCCGGTCCGGCGGCGGTGCGGCCCGCCGGCCGCCGGACAGCAGGTTTCGCCGTCATGACATCGCGTCCGAATCAGACTAGCTTTGTCTGGTGCTGACAATTTTCAATGCCGTGAAGCGCGTGCTGGTAGGCAAGCCCTTCCGGAACGACAGCCTGGCCCACACCCTGCTGCCCAAACGGATCGCGCTTCCGATCTTCGCCTCCGATGCGCTCTCTTCGGTGGCCTACGCGCCCGACGAAATCCTGCTCACCCTGGCCCTGGCCGGTGTCAGCGCCGTGGCCTTCTCACCCTGGGTGGGGCTCGCGGTCATGGTGGTGCTGCTCACCGTCGTGGCCTCCTACCGCCAGAACGTCCACGCCTACCCGTCCGGCGGCGGCGACTACGAGATCGCCAATGAAAACCTTGGCAAGTACGCCGGCCTCACGGTCGCCGCTGCGCTGCTCGTGGACTACGTGCTCACCGTCGCCGTATCAATGTCCTCAGCCGCCGCCTACCTCACCACAGCCGTCCCGTCGCTGCACGGCCAGCAGGCCACGATCGCGACGATCGGCGTCGTGGTCCTGGCGCTGGTGAACCTGCGCGGCATCCGCGAAGCAGGCAGCGTCTTCGCCGTGCCGACCTACATCTTCATGTTTTCGATCCTCGGCATGACCGCCGTCGGCGTCTTCCAGGCCGCCACGGGCCAGCTCGGGCAGGCGCCGTCGGCCCAGTTCCAGATCATCCCGGCACCCGGCTTCGACGAGGGACTGGTCGGGCTCACCGGCGCGTTCCTGCTGCTGCGGGCGTTCTCCTCCGGCGCCGCCGCTCTGACCGGCGTGGAAGCAATCAGCAACGGCGTGCCGAACTTCAAGAAGCCCAAGAGCAAGAACGCGGCGACCACGCTGCTGCTGCTCGGCGTGATCGCCGCCTCCATGCTCGCTGGCATCATCTACCTGGCCAACGCCACCAAGGTGCACATTGTGCAGGACCCGGCGAAGGAGTTCCTGCTCAACGGCCACCCGGTGGACGAGGGCTACATCCAGAACCCGGCCATCAGCCAGATTGCGCAGACCGTCTTCGGGGCCGGGTCCCTCCCGTTCTACATCGTGGTCGCCGCCACCGGCGTCATCCTGGTGTTCGCCTCGAACACCGCTTTCAACGGGTTCCCGGTGCTCGGCTCGATCCTCGCGCAGGACGGCTACCTGCCGCGCCAGCTCCGCACCCGCGGCGACCGGCTCGCCTTCAGCAACGGTGTGCTGGCGCTGGCCGCCGGCGCGCTGGTGCTGATCATCTCGTTCAACGCGGACGTCACCAAGCTCATCCAGCTCTATATCGTGGGCGTCTTCATCTCCTTCACCCTGAGCCAGCTCGGCATGATCCGGCACTGGGGCCGCGAGCTCAAACTCGCCAAGGACCCGGCCACCAAACTGCGGATGATCAAGTCAAGGACGATCAACTCGATCGGCTTCGGCATGACCGGCCTGGTCCTGGTGATCGTGCTGATCACCAAGTTCGAGCAGGGCGCCTGGATCGCGCTGCTGGCCATGTTTGTCCTCTTCCTGATCATGTGGAGCATCCGGGCGCATTACGACAACGTGGCCAAGGAGCTCGCCGTGGACGAGGACTCTTCGCCCCGGGCGCTGCCGACCCGCGTGCACGCCGTGCTGCTGGTCTCCCACGTGCGCAAGCCGGTGCTCCGGGCACTGGCCTACGCCCGGGCCTCACGGCCCTCCAGGCTGGACGCCATCACGGTGGACATCAGCGCCGAGGAGACGGAACAGACGCTCGCGGACTGGGAGAAGCTGGACATTCCGGTGCCGTTGACGGTGCTGGCCAGCCCGTTCCGCGAGACGGTCACGCCGATCATGGAGTACATCAAGAACATGCGCCGCGACTCGCCGCGCGACCTGATCGTGGTCTACATCCCCGAATACGTCGTCGGCAAGTGGTGGGAGCAGCTGGTGCACAACCAGACGGCGCTCCGGATCAAGACCCGGCTGCACTTCGAGCCCGGCGTCATGGTGGCCAGCGTGCCGTGGCAGCTCAAGTCTTCCGAAGAATCGAAAAACCTGCAGGACATCCGATGAGCACCGACACCACTCACCCCGCCCGGACCGAGCTGGTCGTCGACGTCGGCCCCGTTGCGCACGGCGGCCACTGCGTGGCCCGGCACGAGGGCCGCGTGATCTTCGTCCGGCACGGCATCCCCGGTGAAAAGGTCCGGATCCGGCTTACCGACGACGGCGAGTCCGCCAAATTCTGGCGCGCCGACGTCGTTGAGGTGCTGGAGCCGTCCCCGGACCGGGTGGAGCACTTCTGGCACGTCGCCGACTCGCAGCGTTCCTGGTCCCACGGCCACCCGCCGGTCGGCGGCGCGGAGCTGGGCCACATCTCGCTGGAACGCCAGCGCAGCCTCAAGGCCGAGGTCCTGGCCGAGCAGCTGCACCGGCTGGCCGGGGTCGAACTCCCGGACCTCACGGTTGAGGCCGTGGGGGAGGCAATTGCGGGGAAGGCCACCGGCCTGGCCTGGCGGACCCGCGCCGGGTTTGCGGTGACTCCTGGCGGCAAGCTCGGCATGCACGCACACCGCAGCAATGAAGTGTTTCCGGTCCGCGAGATGCCGCTGGCCGTCGAGGGCATCAACTCGCTCCGGCTCTGGGACCTCGACCTGCAAGGCATCGAGCGGATCGAGGTCGCGGCGCCGGGCAACGGTTCGCGGCCGCTGGTGCTCCTGGCGCCGGCAGCCGGGACCCGGGCCAAGCGGCTCAACGGCATCCTGGCCCAGTTGCCGGAGGACGTCTCGGTGGCCCGGGCGGATCCCGGCACGGGGTCGGTCACGCAGCTGCGCGGCCGCACCTGGGTGCAGGAAACCGCCGCCGGCCACGACTACCGGGTGTCCGGGGACGGGTTCTGGCAGATCCACCGTGATGCCCCGGAGACCTTGGTGGGGGCGGTGACCGGCTTCCTGCACGACGGCGGCTACCTCGCGGCCGGGTCCGTGGTGGCTGACCTCTACGCCGGCGCCGGGTTGTTCACCGCGCCGCTCGCCGACGCCGTCGGCGTCACCGGGTCCGTGCTGTCCGTGGAGGGCGCTCCGGGCACCAGCCGGGATGCCCGTAAGAACCTGCACGGGGCGGCGCAGGTCAAAATCGTCCAAGGCAAAGTGGAGCGGGTGCTGCGGCAGACGCCGGGCAACTTCGACGCCCTGGTCCTCGACCCGCCGCGGGCCGGCGCCGGCAAGGCGGTTGTCAACCAACTGGCCGCGGCCGGTCCGCGGGCGATCGCCTATGTCTCCTGCGATCCGGCGTCGTTCGCGCGCGACGTGGGCTACTTCCAGCAGGCCGGCTGGGGACTGGAGAGGCTGCGCGCCTTTGACCTCTACCCGCACACCCACCACATGGAGGCTGTGGCGTTACTGACTCCCCGGCGCTGATGCCACTAGTATGGCGGTAGTAGTCCGTCGTCACGCCGGAGTCCCTTTTTCACGGCGACTGTTGAGCAAGCAGGGCAACGCCCTGTGCCTCGAGAGTTGTTTTCAAACGTTTTGTCTTAGTTAGGCTGGCCTAACTAGCAAGGGGTCTGCGGCGCGGCAAAGATGAAACTGTTGCGAGAGGAGTCCTGCGATGAGCATTGTGGACAGCTTCGGTTCAAAAGGCAAACTTAATGTAGCCGGTACCGAATACGAAATTTTCCGGTTGAACTCCGTTGAAGGTGCAGAAAACCTTCCGTTCAGCCTCAAGGTATTGCTTGAAAACCTGTTGAGGACCGAGGACGGCGCCAACATCACGGCCGACCACGTCCGCGCACTGGCCGGTTGGGACCCCAACGCCCAGCCCGACACTGAAATCCAGTTCACGCCGGCGCGCGTGATCATGCAGGACTTCACTGGCGTGCCCTGCGTTGTGGACCTCGCCACCATGCGTGAGGCCGTCAAGGAACTCGGCGGCGACCCCAAGCGGGTCAACCCGCTGGCACCGGCGGAAATGGTCATCGACCACTCCGTGCAGATCGACGTCTTCGGTAACTCCGGCGCACTGGAGCGCAACATGGAGATCGAATACCAGCGCAACGGTGAGCGCTACCAGTTCCTGCGCTGGGGCCAGACCGCGTTCGACGATTTCAAGGTCGTCCCGCCCGGAACCGGCATCGTGCACCAGGTCAACATCGAGTACCTGGCCCGCACCGTCATGACCCGTGAGATTGACGGCGTGCTGCGTGCCTACCCGGACACCTGCGTCGGCACCGACTCGCACACCACCATGGTCAACGGCCTGGGCGTGCTCGGCTGGGGCGTCGGCGGCATCGAAGCCGAGGCTGCCATGCTCGGCCAGCCCGTCTCCATGCTGATCCCGCGCGTCGTAGGCTTCAAGCTGACCGGGTCCATCCCGGCCGGCGCCACCGCCACCGACGTCGTCCTGACCATCACCGAGCAGTTGCGCCAGCACGGCGTGGTCGGCAAGTTCGTGGAGTTCTACGGCGAAGGCGTCGCGGCCGTGCCGCTGGCCAACCGCGCCACGATCGGCAACATGAGCCCCGAGTTCGGCTCCACCGCCGCGATGTTCCCGATCGACGACGTCACCCTCGACTACCTGCGCCTCACCGGCCGGTCCGATGAGAACGTGGCCCTCGTGGAGGCCTACGCGAAGGAACAGGGCCTGTGGCACGATCCTTCCAAGGAAATCAAGTTCTCCGAGTACCTCGAGCTGGACCTGTCCACGGTGGTCCCGTCGATCTCCGGCCCGAAGCGCCCGCAGGACCGCATCATCCTCACCGAGTCCAAGGCCCAGTTCCGCGAGGACCTGCGCAACTACGTGCAGGAAGACCTCACCGACGGCAGCCTGGACGAGGCGATCGACGAGAGCTTCCCGGCCTCGGACTCGCCGTCGTTCACCGCCTCCTCGACGCACCTCACGGAACAGGCGCCGCACGCGCACGGGCCGCACTCCAACGGACGCCCGTCCAATACCGTCGCGGTCAAGACCGCCGACGGCCGGGAGTTCGAGCTGGACCACGGCGCGGTGTCGATCGCCTCGATCACCTCATGCACCAACACATCCAACCCCTCGGTGATGCTGGCTGCCGCGCTGCTGGCACGCAACGCCGTCGACAAGGGCCTGACCTCGAAGCCCTGGGTCAAGACCTCCGTTGCCCCCGGCTCCAAGGTCGTCACCGACTACTACAACAAGTCGGGCCTGACCCCGTACCTGGAGAAGCTCGGCTTCTACATCGTCGGCTACGGCTGCGCGACCTGCATCGGCAACTCCGGCCCGCTCGACGCCGAGATCTCCGAGGCCATCCAGGCCAACGACCTCTCCGTCACGGCCGTGCTCTCCGGCAACCGCAACTTCGAAGGCCGGATCAACCCGGACGTCAAGATGAACTACCTGGCCTCCCCGCCGCTGGTCATCGCGTATGCCCTGGCCGGCACCATGGACTTCGACTTCGAGAACGACGCCCTGGGCCAGGACGAGTCCGGCAAGGACATCTTCCTGAAGGACATCTGGCCGAACCCGGTCGAGGTCCAGCAGGTCATCGATTCCTCGATCGACAAGGGCATGTTCGCCCGCGGCTACGAAGGCGTCTTCGAGGGCGACGACCGCTGGAAGGCACTCGACACCCCGGCCGGCGACACCTTCGCCTGGGACGAGAAGTCCACCTACGTCCGGAAGCCCCCGTACTTCGAGGGCATGAAGGCGCAGCCGGAACCCGTGCAGGACATCACCGGTGCGCGCGTGCTGCTCAAGCTCGGCGACTCGGTCACCACCGACCACATCTCCCCGGCCGGTTCCTTCAAGTCGGACACCCCGGCCGGCCAGTACCTGCTGGCCAACGGTGTGGAGCGCAAGGACTTCAACTCCTACGGCTCACGCCGTGGCAACCACGAAGTCATGATCCGCGGCACCTTCGCGAACATCCGGATCAAGAACCAGCTCCTCGACGGCGTCGAGGGCGGCTTCACCCGCGACTTCACGCAGGCTGACGGCCCGCAGGCCTACGTCTACGACGCCGCGCAGAACTACCAGGCCGCCGGCACCCCGCTGATCGTCCTGGCCGGCAAGGAGTACGGTTCCGGCTCGTCCCGTGACTGGGCCGCCAAGGGCACCGCACTGCTGGGTGTCAAGGCCGTTGTCGCCGAGAGTTACGAGCGCATCCACCGCTCCAACCTGATCGGCATGGGCGTCCTGCCGCTGCAGTACCCGGCCGGCCAGAACGCCGCCAGCCTGGGCCTGACCGGCACGGAAACGTTCGCCGTTGAAGGCGTCACCGCCCTCAACGACGGCACCACGCCGAAGACCCTCAAGGTCACCGCGACGGCCGAAGACGGCTCCACCACGTCCTTCGATGCGGTCCTGCGCATCGATACCCCGGGCGAAGCCGACTACTACCGCAACGGCGGCATCCTGCAGTACGTACTGCGCCAGATCTCCGCCCACTAGCGGCAGTCCAGCAGCACCGCAGCGCAGCGCGAACGCCCCGGCCCGTCCCCGACGGACCGGGGCGTTCGCGTCTCCGGACCCCGGTCCGGCGCCGGGGCCCGCTTCGAGGCGTTAGAGTTAAACGGCATGTCTACCACCCGAAGGAGGGGCCGTTGGGAATCTTGGAGACCATCCGGGGTCCGCAGGACCTGAGCAAGTTGTCCCAGGCGCAGCTGGACCAGCTGGCAGGCGAGGTCAGGGAATTCCTGATCGGCAACGTCTCCCAGACGGGAGGCCACCTCGGGCCGAACCTCGGCGTCGTTGAACTCACCATCGCGCTGCACCGGATCTTCGATTCCCCCCGCGACAGCATTGTCTTCGACACCGGCCACCAGTCCTACGTGCACAAGCTCCTCACCGGACGCCAGGATTTCAGTACGCTACGCCAGCAGGGCGGCCTGTCCGGCTACCCGGACCGGGCGGAGTCCGAACACGACATCGTCGAAAGTTCGCATGCCTCCTCGTCGCTGTCCTGGGCCGACGGCATCTCCCGCGCCCGCCAGCTGACCGGCGACGGCGACCGCTACGTGATCGCCGTCGTCGGCGACGGCGCCCTGACCGGCGGCATGGCCTGGGAGGCGATCAACAACATCGCGGCGGACAAGAAGCGCCGGGTCGTGATCGTAGTGAACGACAACGGCCGCTCCTACGCGCCGACCGTCGGCGGCGTCGCCGACTACCTGGCCTCGCTGCGCCCCACCATCGATTCGCTCCGCGCCGCGCCGGCCTACGAGGTCGCACTCGATTGGTGGAAGAAGAGGCTGCAGAGCGGCGGCCCGGCCGGCCAATTCACCTACAAGAGCCTGCATGCCATGAAAAAGGGCATCAAGGACTGGTGGGCCCCGCAGGGCATGTTCGAGGACCTGGGCATGAAGTACATCGGTCCGGTGGACGGCCACAACCTGCAGGCCATGGAAAACGCCCTCTCCACGGCGAAAAACTACGCCGGTCCGGTGATCGTCCACGCCATCACCGAAAAGGGCCACGGCTACGCGCCGGCTCGGGCCAACGAGGCCGACCAGTTCCACGCCGTGGGCATCATCGACCCGGAAACCGGCGTGCCCACCGAGGCGGGCGGCGCGAAGTCCTGGACCTCGGTTTTCGCCGACGAAATCGCCGACATCGCGGATGAACGCAAGGACATCGTCGGCATTACCGGAGCCATGCTGATCCCCGTCGGACTGCACAAGTTCGCCGCCCGGCACCCGAAACGGGTGTTCGACGTCGGCATCGCCGAACAACACGCCCTCACCTCTGCGGCGGGCATGGCCTTCGGGGGACTGCATCCGGTGGTGGCCGTCTACGCCACCTTCCTGAACCGTGCCTTCGACCAGCTACTGATGGACGTCGCGCTGCACAAGGCCGGCGTCACGATCGTGCTGGACCGGGCCGGGGTTACCGGGCCCGACGGCGCCAGCCACCACGGCATGTGGGACATGGCGATGGTCCAGATCGTTCCCGGCCTGCACCTGGCCGCGCCGCGCGACGCCAGCCGGCTGCGTGAGGAACTGCGCGAGGCAGTCGCCGTCGAAGACGCACCCACCGTCATCCGCTACTCCAAAGGCACCGTCGGCGCCGAAGTGGAAGCCGTTGAACGGCTCAGCGACGGCGTCGACGTGCTCGCGCGCCGCCCGGCCGGATCGAGCGACAACGACGTGCTGATCGTCAGTGTCGGCGCGATGTCCGAAGTCGCACTGGACGTCTCCAACCGGCTCGGCGCCCAGGGCATCAGCTCCACCGTGGTGGATCCGCGCTGGGTGCTCCCGGTCCCCAGGTCCGTGATCGCCCTGGCCTCCCACCACCGTCTCGTCATCTGCATCGAGGACGGGGTGCGCGCCGGCGGCGTCGGGTCGCGAATCCGCCAGGAAATGCGGGCCGCCGGGGTGGACACCGCGCTGAACGAGGTGGGGCTCCCGGTGGAGTTCCTGGACCACGGGAGCCGCAGCCAGGTGCTGGAACGGGTCGGCCTGACCGCCCAGCAAATCACGCACGACGTCGTCGCGCAGGTCCTGGGGACCAAGGTGCCGTTTGCGCGGCCGCTGCCCGGACAGCAACACCCCAGTACCGGCAGCCTGCCGATCCTGTGACCGTTTACGAAGGGACAGCCATGAGCGGCATTATCCGCGTCTACAAGCACGACGAAGAGGGAGTCCTGCAGTTCAGGGAAGCCTGGATTGACGAGGAGTTCCACGAGTTCGTGATGAACCACGGCGTTGTCGGGCACCAGAGCAAGACCGAGGAAACCCCCGTCGCCGACGCTGCCGCCGGCGAGGGCCTGATGGCGGCATTCGCGGCGCAGTGCGCCGAGGACGGCTACGCGGAGATCCCGGACGGGGAGCAGTTCTGGGTGGTGGCGCAGTACGCGCTCAAGACCAAGGACGGGACCAGCCGCGACCGCTACCTCGAGGAAAAAGCCAAGGACGCCCTGATCGGGCACCTCGCCTGGCGCGGCCTCGGGGTGGTGGACCGTTCCGAGTTCTCCGAGTCCAAGCTCAACATCTACTGCCTCACTCCGGACGTTAACAAAACCGTTAACGCGATCAAGGTCTGCATCCGCGGCGAGGACCTGGATTTCACCAAGCTGAGCATCGGTGCCGCACCGTTCGACGGGACCGACTTCAAGCTCAAGCACTCCGCCAAACCGGCGAACAGCTTCACGCTCTAGGTCTGGAACCACCTGCAAGGAGCCGGTCACGGCTCACATCCGTTTGGGGGCAACCGACCGGAAGGCAACGCAATGACGCGCAAATCCCCTCGACCAGGCAGCACCCCACTTCCCGCAGGGCTCGCGGCACCAGCCCGCAAGTCACTTGCCCACGCGGGGGTGGAAACCCTCGAACACGTCGCGCTGCTGGGCCACCGCCGGCTGGCCGGCATGCCGGGCGTCTGCCCGCGCACCCTCGCGCAACTCGAGGACGCCATGGACGAGCACGGGCTGGAGCTTCCCGCGGGATAGCCGCCGGGCCGGCGCTGCCGGAGGGCCATGGCCGGCCGTTATAGGCTGGTCCCCATGACTGAATACCGCCGCGTAGGAAATTCCGGACTGACCGTCTCGGCCGTAGGACTTGGCTGCAACAATCTGGGCCGGGCGAACACCGCCACCGAGTCGCAGGAGGGGACCGACGCCGTCGTGCATGCGGCCCTGGACGCCGGCATCACCTTCTTTGACGTCGCCGACGCCTACGGGCGCGAGCCCGGACTGAGCGAAACCATGCTGGGCAAGGCACTGGCCGGGCGCCGCGACGACGCCGTGATCGGCACCAAGTTCGGCATGGACATGCGCGGCACCAACGGCAACGACTTCGACGCCCGGGGCTCGCGCCGGTACATCATCAAGGCGGCAGAGGCGTCGCTGCGGCGGCTCGGGACGGACTGGATCGACCTCTACCAGTTCCATACCCCGGACCCGCTGACGCCCATCGATGAGAC
The DNA here is from genome assembly GCF_056397065.1 of Arthrobacter sp. 05N428_2. Classification (NCBI taxonomy): domain Bacteria; kingdom Bacillati; phylum Actinomycetota; class Actinomycetes; order Micrococcales; family Micrococcaceae; genus Arthrobacter; species Arthrobacter sp. 05N428_2. The sequence goes on from NZ_JBFTMR010000006.1 coordinate 165,536, forward strand.
CCTCGCAGCCCTCGACGAGCTCGTGACCAGCGGAAAGGTCCGCTACATCGGCCATTCCAACCGCGCCGGCTGGCAGATCGCGGAGGCCGAATTCGTGGCCCGCGCCCGCGGCGGAGCCCGCTTCATCTCCAGCCAGAACCACTACAACCTGCTGGACCGGCGCGCCGAACTGGAGGTCACCCCGGCAGCCGAAGCCTACGGCTTGGGCGTGCTCCCGTACTTCCCGCTGGCCAACGGCCTGCTCACCGGCAAGTACTCGCAGGGGAAGGCGCCGGAAGGGTCGCGGCTCAGCCACACCCGTACCAATCTTGTCAACGACGCCGACTGGGGCCAGCTCGGTGCCTTCTCCACCTTCGCCGCCGAACGTGACCTGAACGAGATCCAGGTCGCGTTCTCCTGGCTCGCTGCGCAGCCGTCGGTCAGCAGCGTGATCGCCGGGGCCACCCGGCCGGAACAGGTCCGGCAAAACGCCGCCGCCGTCGCCTGGGTCCCGGACGCCGCCGAGCTGGCCGAACTTGACCAGATCTTCCCGCGGACCCCCAAGGTCGCGCTGTTCTAGGCCGCACTGTTCTGCGCTCTGGCGTGCCCGGCGCTGATACCGCGGTGCAGTCGGTCCTGATGGACGTCGACACCGGCATCGACGACGCCCTGGCCATTGTGTACCTGCTGTCCCGGCCCGAGGTCCGGCTGGCGGCCATCACCTGCACCGCCGGCAACGTCGATGCCCGGCAGGTGGCGATCAACAGCCTGTCGCTGCTGGAGCTGTGCGGACAGGAGGGGATTGAGGTCGCGGTCGGCGCCGAGGTGCCGCTGACGATCCCGCTGGTCACCACCGAGGAGACCCACGGGCCGCAGGGGATCGGCTACGCCGTGCTGCCGCCGCCGGTCCAGCAGGTTTCGGCGCGGCACGCCGTCGACGTCTGGGTGGAAGAAGCCAGGGCGCACCCGGGAAAGATCACCGGGCTGATCACCGGACCGCTGACCAATTTCGCCCTCGCGCTGCGGCGCGAGCCGGAGCTGCCCCGGCTGCTCAAGGGCCTGGTGATCATGGGCGGCAGCTTCTACTATCCCGGCAACACGACGCCGACGGCGGAGTGGAACACCGCGGTGGACCCGCACGCGGCCAAGGAAGTCTACGCGGCCTACCGCGGGTTGCCGGAGGACAAACTGCCGGTGGTCTGCGCCCTGGAGTCCACGGAGCGGATCGAGCTGCGGCCGGAGCACCTGCGCCAGCTCGGCGACGCCGCCGGGGTTCCGGAACCCGAATTGGTGCTGCCGGACCAGCCCGAAGGACTGCGCAGCACCTCCGGCAACCCCCTGGTGGCGTGCCTGTCGGACGCGGTCCGGTTCTACTTGGAGTTCCACCGGCGCTGCGGCCAGGGCTACGTGGCGCATATGCACGACGCGTTTGCCGCCTGCGTCGCGGCTGGACGGACCCCGTTCAGCACCCGGCCGGCCACGGTCGACGTCGAGACGGATTCCCCGCTGCTGGCCGGTACCACAGTGGCGGACTTCCGCGGTCTGTGGGGCCTGCCGCCCAACGCCAGGATTGTGGCGGGCAACGATCCAGCGCACTGCTTGGACGAGCTGATTTCGTCGGTGGGCGCCTTGGCCCGCTCCCTGGACGTGCGGTAGCCGCCGGATCCTGACCCGCCGGACCGGCGGTCTCCCAAGCTTTTCCCGGGCTTCGCTCAGGCACGGCCGATACCGTCCTGCCATGACCTCTAAAACCCTTGTCATCAACTCTGCACTGGGCGCCCTGATTCTGGCGCTCGGCGCAGGGACCTACCTGTCCGTCACGGCCGCAGGCTCAACATCCCCCGCGGCTTCGACCCGGACGGTTGCGGTGACCAAGGCCAGCATCTCCTCGGTCGCCACGGCGTCGGGCAACGTCTCGCCCGCGACGACCACCGTGGTGAACGCCCAGAACTGCACCGGCCCCATAGTCTCCGTTAGCGCAGCCCTGGGCCAACAGGTCACGGCCGGGCAGCAGCTGCTGACGATCGACCCAACCAACGCGCAGAATGCGCTCAAGACCGCCGAAGCGCAATTGTCCTCAATCAGTGCCCAAGCCAATCAGCAGCAGGTCTCGGCCGCGGGCCAGGTTTCCTCGGCCAACCAGAGCCTGGTCAACGCCCAGCAGTCCGCCAACCTGGATGCCTCGCAGCAGGCCGCTGGGGTGGCAGCGGCGCAGAAGGCGGTCGACTCGGACACCAGTGCTGTCGCCGCCGCGCAGGCCCTGCCCGTCCCCAGCCCGAAACCGGCCAACTGGAATGATCCCGTAGCCGCGGCGCAGAACCAGCTCGCCAAGGACCAGCAGGCCCTGACGCAGGCGCAAAACCAGGCGGCGTCATCCCAGCTCAAGGACAAGCAACAGGTCTCCACGGCCAGCACGGCGCTGGGGAATGCCCAGAACTCGGCGGCCTCGGCCGGGGGAACCAACGTCACCAGCGCACAGCTCGCGGTCGAAACGGCCCAGGCCAACCTCGCCGCCTGCAACCTGAACGCCCCGGTGGCCGGCACCATTACCGCGGTCAGCGCCACGGTCGGCGCGCTGACCGGATCCGGCGGGGCCTCGTCCGGGTCCGCAGGGGCCGCGTCCGGTGGCACGGCCACGGGCTCGGCGGGTGCTTCCGGTGCCGCCGCGGCTACCTCGTCCGCCTCCGGCGGCGGCCTCGTCACCATCAGCGACACGGGTCATTTGCAGGTGACGGCGGGATTCTCCGAAGCGGACATCGCGAACATGAAGCCGGAGCAGACTGCGGAGTTTGTCTTTCCCGCCCTAAGCCAACAGGCTAACGCCGCCCCGGTCACCGGCAAGGTCGTCTCAATTGCACAGACCTCGAGCACCACCAACGGCGTCGTCACGTACCCCGTCACCGTGTCAATCGCCAACCCGCCGTCAACCCTGCGCCTGGGCCAAAGCGCCAACATCTCCGTCACCACGGCCATCGCGGACAGCGCCTTGCTCGTGCCCAGCCTTGCGGTGACCACCAGCGGGACCCGGCAGACCGTCAACGTCGTCAAGAACGGGACGACGACGGCGACCCGCGTCACCACCGGAATCACCGCCAACGGCAGGACCCAGGTGCTCACCGGCCTCTCGGAAGGGGACCAGATTGAGCTTCCCGCGATCTCGAGCACCCTGGACAGCAGCACCGGAACCACTCCGGGCAACGGCTTCGGCGGAGCCGGGCTCACCGGCGGCAACCGTGGCGGCGGCGCCCGGAACGGGGGGCAGTAACCATGGCGGTCATCGAACTCTCCGGAGTCAACAAGGTGTACGGCAACGGTGAGGCGGAGGTCCGGGCGCTCGACGGCGTCAGCATCACCATCGAGCGCGGCGAATTTGTGGCCATCATCGGGGCATCCGGCTCCGGCAAGTCGACCATGATGAACATCATCGGCTGCCTGGATGCACCGACCTCCGGGAACTACTTTCTGGACGGCATCCACACGGCCGAGCTCGACGAATTCCAGCAGGCGCAGATCCGCAACCGCAAGATCGGCTTTGTCTTTCAGAATTTCAACCTGATTCCGCGCACCAAGGCCGTCGAGAACGTGGCCATGCCACTTGCCTACGCCGGAGTGGGCCGGACCGAACGGCGCACCCGCGCCCTGGCGATGCTCGACTCTGTCGGGCTATCCAGCCGTGCGGACCACAAACCCTCACAGCTTTCCGGCGGCCAGCAGCAGCGCGTGGCCATCGCCCGGGCACTCGTCACCAATCCCGTCCTGCTGCTCGCCGACGAACCGACGGGCGCGCTGGATTCACGCTCATCCTCGGAAATCCTCGACCTGTTCGAACGGCTTCACGAAGCGGGCCGGACCATCGTGATGATCACCCACGAGATGGACGTGGCCGAACGGGCCGGCCGGGTGCTGCGGATGCAGGACGGCCGGATCGTTTCGGACGTCAGGCAGCAGCCGTTCGGCGGCCGCGCCCTGGCCGGGGCGCAGTGAACCTGCTGGAGTCGGCCCGGTTCGCCGTCACCGGCGTCGCGGCCAACAAGATGCGGTCGATCCTGACCACGCTGGGAATCCTGATCGGCATCGCTGCCGTGATCGTGTTGCTTGCCGTCGGCGCGGGCACCAGCAACGCCATCAAGGCCCAAATCGGCAAGCTGGGGACCAACGTGCTGACCGTGAGCCGGTCAACCTCCGTCGGAGGCCGCGCCGGCGCCGGATCCCAGGTGGGGGCCAGCCGCACCCGCAGCACCAACCTCACGCTCGACGACGAAAAGGCCCTCACCGACCCGGTGCTCGCGCCCGACGTCGCACGCACGGCACCGATCGTGCAGGCGCAAAACGTGACCGGGACCTACAACAGCGCCACCCACGCGGTGGCGAGTTTCCTGGGCACCACCTCGTCGTATTTCGCCATCACCAACAGCGCCGTGGCATCGGGTGCCCTGTTTACCGACGCCGACGAACAGGCCGGGAATCCGGTAGCCGTGATCGGCAACACCGTCGCCGCGGACCTGTTCGGCACCAAGACCGCGTCCGCCGTCGGACAGACCGTCCAACTGAACGGCCAGAACTTCACCGTCACCGGCGTGCTGGGCGCCAAGGGATCCTCGGGGCTGAACGACCCCGACGATATCGTCGTCGTGCCGCTGTCCACTGCCCAGAACAAGTTCACCGGGTATGCACCGACGCTGGCGTCGATCACTGTCCAGGCCAGCTCCGCCGAGGTCATGAACCAGGCGCAGAACGAGTTGCAGATGATCCTCGATGCCCGCCACAGGGTGGACGCCACCAGCCGGGACTATCAGGTGCGGAACCAGGCCCAGATCCTCAGTACCGCCACCAACACCACGCAGACCCTGACCATCCTGCTGGGGGCCGTGGCCGCCATCAGCCTCCTGGTCGGCGGGATCGGCGTCATGAACATCATGCTGGTCACCGTCACAGAGCGAACCCGGGAAATCGGCATCCGCAAGGCCATCGGCGCTTCCCGCGGGAGCATCGTCGCCCAGTTCCTGATCGAGTCCTTGATCATCTCGGTGATCGGTGGGGTGGCGGGAATCGTCATCGGTTTCGCCGGCAGCGCCTTCCCCGTCCTCGGGGTCCAGCCCGAGGTCCAGGCCTGGACGGTGTGGCTCTCCCTTGCCGTGTCCGCCGTCATCGGCCTCGTCTTTGGTGTCTATCCCGCCAACAAGGCCGCGAAACTGCGGCCGATCGACGCACTCCGTTATGAATAGGACTTCCATGAAGAGCTACATCCCAGGTACCGGCCGCGCCGCACAGGTCGGCGGCGAGCCTGCCGAGCAGTTCCCCACGGAGACGCTGCCAGCCGCGGAGCTCCCGGCCGACGCCGGTGATTCCCTCATGTTGCCTGTCGCCGATGACGAGCCGTTCGTTCCCAAAAGCAGGTACGTCATGGGACGGTCCACCAAGGTGCTGGTGTGCGTTGTCCTGGTGGCCGCCGGCATGTTCACAGGTTCAGCCATCCAGAAACAGATCGATGCCGGAACGCGCGGGCCGCGCACCAATTTCGGCACGGTCCAGGGTCCGGGCGCGGGAACGGGAACCGGCTCGGGGAGCCCGACCCCGGGCCAGGGCCGCCGCGGCGGCGGGACTGCCGGGACCGCCGGGGGCGCCGGCTCCGGCGCCCCGACCACTGCCCCGTCGGCGGGCACAGGCCAGTAACTGCCGGTCCACGACGAGGCGCCGCCGTCCACCGCCATATCGCGGGGGACGGCGGCGCCTTGGCGTGCCTCAGGCTCATGCCAGGCCCAAGCCCAGGCCCAGGCCCAGGTTCAGGCGGCCGGCGCCGAGGCCACCCCCGGCGCCAGGAACTTCTTGCCGGTGACCCGCTCGGAGGCGCCCACCCGGTCCAGGTAGGGGGTGATGCCGCCGAGGAACATCGGCCAGCCGGCGCCGAGGATGACGCAGAGGTCGATGTCTTCCGGGCCGGACACAACGCCTTCGGCCAGCATCAGGCCGATCTCCTCGGCGAGGGCGTCCTGGGTGCGGCGCAGCACCTCTTCCGCGGTGGAAGGTGAGTCGCCAAAGGACATCAGCGCCAGGGTTTCGGCCGGGATGACCGGGTGGCCGGACTTTACCGACGCCGGATCCCAGATGGACTTGATGCCGTTGTCGATCAGCGCCTGCAGGTTCGCCGAGACGGTGAAGCGGTCACCGAACGCGGTGTGCAGGGATTCCTGGACGTGCTGGGCGACGGGGAGCCCCACCATGGCACCGAGCGTGAACGGCGTCATCGGCAGCCCCATCGGGCGCAGCGCGTTGTCGGCCACCTCGGCCGGGGTGCCCTCGTCGAAGGCGCCCGTCACTTCACCCATCAACCGCAGCAGGAGCCGGTTGACCACGAACGCCGCGGCATCCTTGACCAGCACGGCGGACTTCCTGAGGCCTTTGGCCAGTTCGAACGCGGTGGCCAGCACGGCGTCGTCGGTCTTGGGAGCGCGGACGATCTCCAGCAGCGGCATCACAGCCACCGGATTGAAGAAGTGGAATCCCACCAGCCGCTCCGGGTTCTGCAGGTCCTCCGCCATGGCGGTGACGGACAGCGAGGAGGTGTTGGTGGCCAGGATGCATTCGGGTGAGACGATCGCCTCGACCTCCTTGAAGACCTGCTTCTTGACGTTGAGCTCCTCGAACACGGCCTCGATCACGAAGTCGGCGTCGGCGAAGGCTTCCTTGGACACCGAGCCGCTGACCAGGGCCTTGGTCCGGTTGGCGGCATCCGCGCTGATCCGCTTCTTCGCCAGTAGCTTGTCCACCTCGGCGTGCACATAGCCCACGCCCTTGTCCACCCGGGCCTGGTCGATGTCCGTCAGCACGACGGGCACCTTGAGCTGGCGGGCGAAGAGCAGCGCGAGCTGGCTGGCCATCAGGCCGGCGCCGACGACGCCGATCTTGGTCACCGGCCGTGCCAGTTTGCGGTCCGGGGCGCCGGCGGGGCGCTTGGCCCGGCGCTGCACGAGGTCCAGGAACGCGTACACGGTGGAACGGAACTCGTCCGTCTGCATCAGGTCCGCGAGGGTCTCGCATTCGAGCTCGGCCGATTCCGCCTGGGTCAGGGTGCGGTTGGCTTCGAGCACGTCGAGGACCTTGGCCGGGGCCGGGGATGCGTTGGAGGTCTTGGCCTCCACGTAGGCGCGGCCGGCGGCGACGGCGGCTGCCCAGCGTTCGGCGACCTCCGGGGCGGCGGCGTCGACGGCGTTGGCGCGTTCGGGGGTGACGGTGCCGGCAATCACCCGGGCGGCCCAGGCGACGGACTGCTCGACGAAGTCCGCCGGCTCGAACATGGCGTCCGCCACCCCGAGCTCGTAGGCCTGCGGGCCGGTCAGGGTGCGGTTGTTGCTCAGCGGGTTCTCAATCATCACCTTGAGGGCGTTCTCGGGCCCGATCAGCCGCGGCAGGAGGTAGACGCCGCCCCAGCCCGGGATCAGCCCGATAAACGCTTCCGGCAGGGCCAGCGCGCCGGCCCCGGTGGAGACGGTGCGGTAGGTGGACTGCAGTGCGATCTCCAGGCCGCCGCCCAGGGCCAGCCCGTTGATGAACGCAAAGCTCGGCACGCCAAGGTTGGCCAGGGTCGCGTACACGTCGTGGCCGAGCTGGGCCATCCAGAGGCCCTGCTCGCGGCCGCTGACGGACTTGACCGTGGAAAGGTCGGCCCCGGCGACCAGGAAGTGCGGCTTGCCGGTCACGCCGACGCCGACGATCTCGCCGCGCGCCGCGCGGTCCCGCAGCCCTTCAAGGACGGTTCCCAGTTCGATCAGGGTGTTCGGGCCCAGGGTGGTGGGCTTGGAGTGGTCCAGGCCGTTGTCCAGCGTGATCAGGGCGAAGGTTCCCGGGCTGGTGCCGTTCACGGCCGGAAGCTCGAGGTCCTGGACGTAGGAGTGGGTCACGGTTTCGCCCGGAAACAATTCGGCAAGCTTGCGGAAATCGGCGGCGCTCATGCTGCGGCTCCAGTCTCGGTGGTGTATTCGGTGCCGTAGGCGGCGTGGTGCGGGTTTTCCCAGATGACGGTGGCCCCCATGCCGAGGCCGATGCACATGGTGGTCATGCCGAAGCGGACGCCCGGGTCCTCCTCGAACTGGCGCGCCAGCTGGTTCATCAGCCGGACCCCGGAAGAGGCGAGCGGGTGTCCGACGGCGATCGCGCCGCCGTAGCGGTTGACCCGGGGGTCGTCGTCGGCGATGCCGAAGTGGTCCAGGAAGCTCAGCACCTGCACGGCGAAGGCCTCGTTGATTTCGAAGAGGCCGATGTCCTCGATGCCGAGCCCGGCGTTCTTCAGGGCTTTCTCGGTGGCCGGGACCGGGCCGATGCCCATCACCTCCGGTTCGACGCCGGCGAAGGCGTAGCTGACCAGACGCATCTTGACCGGCAGACCCAGCTCTTCGGCGGCGTCCGCGGAAGCCAGCAGCGCGGCGGTGGCGCCGTCGTTGAGCCCGGCGGCGTTGCCGGCGGTGACGCGGCCGTGCGCGCGGAACGGGGTGCGCAGTGCCGCGAGATCCTCCACCGAGGTCCCCGGGCGTGGCGGCTCGTCCACGGTGTTGACGGTCCAGCCCTGGCCCGGCTTCATCGTGGCCACGGGGACCAGGTCCGGCTGGATCTGCTCCTTGGCGTAGGCAGCGGCGAGCTTGTCCTGGGAAGCGACGGCATAGGCGTCCGTGCGGTCCTTGGTGATGGCGGGAAAGCGGTCGTGCAGGTTTTCCGCGGTGTTTCCCATGTTCAGGGCCGCGGGGTCCACGATCCGTTCGGACATGAAACGCGGGTTGGGGTCCGCGCCGGCGCCCATCGGGTGGCTGCCCATGTGCTCGACGCCGCCGGCAATGACGACGTCGTACGCACCGAAGCCGATGCCGCTGGCTGTTGTCGTCACCGCGGTCATGGCACCGGCGCACATCCGGTCGATTGCGAAGCCCGGAACGGTCCGCGGGAGTCCGGCGAGCAGCGCCGCGGTGCGGCCGATAGTCAGGCCCTGGTCCCCGGTCTGGGTGGTGGCGGCGATGGCCACCTCGTCGATCCGCGCGGCCGGCAGGGAAGGGTTGCGGCGCAGAAGTTCGCGGATGCACTTGACCACGAGGTCGTCGGCGCGGGTGCCGGCGTAAATGCCCTTCTCGCCGGCGCGGCCGAACGGGGTCCGGACGCCGTCGACAAAGACGACGTCGCGGATGGCCCTGTTTCTTCCGCCGAGACCCCCTCCGCTGCCCGGGCTTGCGCCGTTGGGGGTTTCGCTGCTCGGATTTCCGCTGCTGGCTTGACTCACGTATTACTCCTCATTGAGACATGGTGCCGGATCCCGGACCGCGGCCGGTGGGCGCGGACGGACCGGAGTGATCCAGTTGGCATCTCCCAGCTATGTTACTCATGAGTAACATAGCTGGCAAGGGGAGGGTGCGGTCCGGTCAGGAAGCGGTCCCGGGGCGCGGCGCGGATTCCACCGGAGGAGCGGCCTCGGGGCCGGTTTCAGCCGGGACGGGCGCCTTGGTGTCCTTGGCCGGCAGCGGCTGCGGGTCCAGGAAAGCGTCGGCGATCAGCGGAGCCGTGAGCTGGATCTGCCACTGCCGGGCGCCGAGGTTCTGGAGCTCTTCCGCGATGCCTTCCTCGCTGATTTCCGCCGGCGGCCGCCACGCGACGCGCCGAAGGTAATCCGGGGTGAGCAGGTTCTCGACCGGCAGGTTCAGTTCCTCGGCCCGGGCCTGCAGCTTGGGCCTCGCGGTGGCCAGGCGTGCGGCGGCGTCCGGATCCCGGTCGGCCCAGACCCGCGGCGGCGGGGGCGCGTTGGTGGGCAGGTGCAGCGGCGGCAGCTCCTCGAGGCCGCGGGCGGTGCTGATGCAGCGCAGCCAGCGCGGCGCTTCACGTTGCGCGGCCCGGCCGTGGAAGCCCTTGGTGCCGAGTAGTTGCGGGACGGTGGCGGGCATGGCCTTCGCGGCTGCCACGAGGGACGAATCGGGGATGAGCCGGCCCGGCGCGACGTCGCGCTTCTGCGCCAGCGAATCGCGCTCCAACCAGAGTTCGCGGACGGCCGCGAGCTGGCGTCGGTCGCGAATCTGGTGCAGTCCGGAGGTCTTGCGCCATGGATCGACGCGCGGCGGGGCCGTGCCGGCCTCGAGGATCGCGGCGAATTCCTGCTCCGCGTATTCCAGCTTGCCGTCGGCCGTGAGGAGTTCGATCAGCTCCTCGCGCAATTCGGCGAGTACCTCGACGTCGAGCGCGGCGTAGCGCAGCCAGGGTTCCGGCAGTGGACGGGTGGACCAGTCGGCGGCGGAGTGTTCCTTCGCGAGGCCGAAGCCCAGGAGTTGCTCGATCACGGCCGCGAGACCCACGCGGGGTAGGCCGGCAAGCCGGGCGGCGAGTTCGGTATCGAAGAGTTTGTCCGGCCACATGCCGAGTTCGGACAGGCAGGGGAGATCCTGGCTGGCCGCGTGCAGGATCCATTCGACGCCGCGCAGGGCCTCATCGATGATGCGCAGGTCCCCGAACGGTTCCGGGTCGATCAGCCAGGTGCCGGCCCCTTCGCGGCGGATCTGGACGAGGAAGGCGCGCTGGCCGTACCGGAATCCGGAGGCACGCTCCGCGTCAACTCCTGCGGGCCCGTGGCCGGCGGCGAGGGCCGCGGCGCAACGTTCCAAGCCCGCCCGGGTTTCGATGACGAGCGGGACGCCGTCGCGGGGGGCGTCGAGGTCGATGACCTCGGGAACCAGGCTGTCGAAGCCTTCCACCGTGATGTGGGCTGCTGTCTCAGCGGCCCCGGCCGTGCTGGGGACTGTGTCGGCGGATGCGGCTGTGTTGGCCGTGCCGATTTCCGGATTATGAGCGGTCATGATGCCTCCAGTTTACCGACATCGCTCTCGGCACCGGTCGGGGCTGCGCCTGCGGGCCTCTTCTCATGCCTGCCCGGGGCGGCGGCGGGGCAATGCGGAGACGCCATCGGGCAATGGCGGCAGGCCGGCAAAAGTGCAGACCATGTCCGACCATGCCTCCAGGTGCGCGCTGATATCCCTGCCGGCCGGGGTCCAGGAGGCACGGAGTTCAATGTCGATGCTTCCGGGGCGGTCGGCGAGCGTGCCGAAGCTCTCGGAGAGTACCCGGGTGGCTGTGCCGCCGGCCGAGCGGTACGGCGCCCGATGGTTTTCCAGGGCCTCCACGAGCCAGGTCCAGGCGACTGAGCCGAGCATCTCGTCGTTGCCCATCTCCGGCTCCAACTGGGCACGGATGTAGGTGACGATCCGGAATTCGCCGTCCCAGACCGCGGAGCCGTCGGGGTCGTGCAGGAGGATGAACCGGCCGGTGGCGAGTTCTACGTCGTCGCTGCCGGTGGCCGGGGCCAGGGCGGCCGCTGCCGGGCCGTGGACGGCGCCACTTGCTCCGTCGCCGGGAACCACCACTTCCGCGCCGAGCGCCACTGCGTAGGGCGCGAGCCGGCCGGGAGCCGGGATCTCGTCGAGGCGCAACTCGCTGCGGCAGCGGGCGTTTCGCAGGGTTCCCAAAGCGAAGAGAAAATCCGCCGGAACCTGTTCGAGGGGGTTCACAGTGAAAGGTTATGCACGGCTGTCGTCCCTGCCCTGCAGGCTCGCCGCCCGGCCGGGACGGGCGTGCGGCTAGCCGTTCGCCAGTTCGCGCCGGATGGCGGCGATGAAGGAATCAACGTCTTCCTCTGTGGTGTCGAAGGAGCACATCCAGCGGACCTCACGGGCCGCCTCGTTCCAGTCGTAGAAGCGGAACGACTCCCGCAGCCGGTCCGCCACGCCGGCGGGCAGGATGGCGAAGACGCCGTTGGACTCGGTCTTCTGGCTCAGTTCGACGCCGGGCATGGACTCGACGCCGGCGCGCAGCCGGGCAGCCATCGCATTGGCGTGCGCGGCCGAACGCAGCCACAGTTCTCCCTCCAGCAGGGCAATGAACTGGGCGGACATGAACCGCATCTTGGAGGCCAACTGCATGTTCATCTTGCGCAGGTAAACCAGGCCGTGGGCGGCGTCGGGGTTCAGGGCGATGACGACCTCGCCGAACAGCAACCCGTTCTTGGTGCCGCCGAAGGAGAGGATGTCCACGCCGGCGTCGCGGGTGAAGGCCCGCAGCGGGACGCCCAGGTGGGCCGCGGCGTTTGCCAGCCGGGCGCCGTCCATGTGCAGCTTCATGCCCTTGGAATGGACATGTTCAGCGATGGCGCGGACCTCGTCAGGGGTGTAGCAGGTGCCCAGTTCGGTGGTCTGCGTGATCGAGACGGCCAGCGGCTGGGCGCGGTGTTCGTCGCCCCAGCCCCAGGCCTCCTGGTCGATCAGGGCCGGGGTGAGCTTGCCGTCAGTTGTGGGGACCTGCAGCAGTTTGATACCGCCGATCCGCTCCGGAGCGCCATTCTCGTCCATGTTGATGTGGGCCGTGGAGGCGCAGACAACGGCACCCCAGCGGGGCAGCAGTGACTGCAGGGACAGGACGTTCGCGCCGGTGCCGTTGAAGACCGGGAAGCACTCGATCCCCGCGCCGAAGTGGTGGTCCATCAGCTGCTGCAGGCGGGCGGTGTAGTCGTCCTCGCCGTAGGAGACCTGGTGGCCTTCGTTGGCCGCGGCCAGGGCGGCCAGCACCTCCGGATGCACGCCGGAATAGTTGTCCGAGGCGAAGCCCCGGACGGAGGGATCATGAAGCCGTGCCGCGGTGTTGGCCGGGTCCGTGGCGGCGGAAGTTGCAACTGTGTTGGTTTCGACCGTGCTGGTCATCGATTTGCTCACGCTTTCAGTTTAGGGGGGCCACGTCATCGGCCCAGCGGCAGCTGCCGGCCGTTCAGTTCGGCGGCGGGGGTCTCGAAGAGGCCGACGGCGGCGGCCGCCAACTCCTCGACGTCGGTGAAGCCGGGAAATTTTCGTTCCGGGGACTTGGCCCGCATGCCCGCGTCCACCAGGGCTTTGACCACGAAGATGGTCGCGGCGCTGCGCTGCCCCACGGGCGCGTCTGCACTTCCGGTCCCCGACTGATCGCGCCGGAAGCCGTCCGCTACCGCCAAGGTCCAGGCTTCGGCCGCGGCTTTGGCCGCCACATAACTGGCGGTGGCCGCCGTCGGGCTGTTGACGGCGGTGGCGGAGACCATGGCGAAGCGTCCCGTGTCCGAAGCGGCGAGGTCGTCGTAGAACTCCCGGGTGACGTTCCGGACAGTGGTGATGGCGCCGCGTTCCAGGAAGTCCCAGTCCTCGTCACTTTGGTCGATGATGCCTTTCGCGCCGCGCCAGCCGCCGACGAGGTGGACTACGCCGTCGACGGCGCCCGCCTGTCGGATGACCTCCGCGTGTAGCGCTGCGACCTCGGCGCGGGAGGCGAGGTCGCAGGTGAGCGCCGTGACGCCGCTGCCCGCCTCCGCGGCCGCGGCCGCGATCCGGTCCCGGTCGGAGCCGACCGTGAACACCGTATGGCCGGCGCCGGCGAGGGCGCGGGCCACGGCGACTCCGGAGGGCCCGCTGCCGCCCGTCACCACTACGGTCAGGGTGCGTCCGGCGCTCATCCGGCGTTCATGGCCTGCGTGCCGGCCGATCCGGTGCCGTTTGAGTCAAGGTCTGTTGACCCCGTGATGCCGGCGGTCGATTCGATCACTGGCCGCATTTTCTTCTCCAGCGCCTCATAGAACATGGACAACGGGAATTCGTCGTCGAGGACCTGGTCGGTGAGACCGCGCGGCGGCCCGTCCAGCGGCAGGGCGCCCGGACCCTTGGCCCAGACCGAGGCAGGGTTGGGGGTGAGGGTGCCGGCGATCAGCTCGTAGGCGGCGAGCCAATGGGCGGTCTTGGGGCGGTCGATCGAGCGCCAGTAGAGGTCCTCGATCCGGGCGCCGAGGGCCACCACGACGTCGGCCGCCTCGTCCCAGTCGATGCCGAGCTTGCTGTCGGTCCAGTGCAGCACGTGGTGCTGGTGCATCCAGGCGAAGAGCAATTGGCCGCCCAGGCCGTCGTAGTTGCGGACGCGGCTGCCGGTGATGGCGAAGCGGAAGATGCGGTCGAAGATGACGGCGTACTGGACCAGCTTCGCGTGGCGGCGCGCTGCGGGGGCCGCGTCCTCGTCCTTTTCGATGGCCACGGATTCGCGGAAGGCGGTGAGGTCGCAGCGGAGTTCCTCGAGGGAGTAGAGGAAGAACGGCATGCGCTGTTTGATCATGAACGGGTCGAAGGGCAGGTCGCCGCGCATGTGGGTGCGGTCGTGGATGAGGTCCCACATGACGAAGGTCTGCTGCGTGAGCTCCTGGTCCTCCAGCAGGCCGGCGGCGTCCTCGGGGAGCTGCAGTGCGGTGATGTCCGCGGCGGCGCGCAGCACGCGGCGGAACCGGGCGGCCTCGCGGTCGGCGAAGATGGCGCCCCAGGTGAACGTCGGGGTCTCACGGACCGCCACGGTCTCCGGGAAAAGCACGGCCGAGTTCGTGTCGTAGCCGGGCGTGAAGTCGAGGAAGCGGATCGGGACGAAGAGCTTGTTGGAGTATTCGCCCGCTTCCAGGCCGGCGATGAACTCGGGCCAGATGACCTCGATCAGGACCGCCTCGACCAGGCGGTTGCTGCTGCCGTTCTGGGTGTACATCGGGAAAACCACGAGGTGCTGCAGGCCGTCGACGCGGTGCCGCTGCGGCTGGAAGGCCTGGAGCGAGTCCAGAAAGTCGGGCACGCCGAAACCCCCGTCGGCCCACCGCCGGAAGTCCACGGCCAGAAGGTCCAGGTAGCGGGCATCGTGCGGGAAGGCCGGGGCCAGGGCCGCGACCGCTGCTGTGATCGTGTCGACGTGGCCRGCCGCGGCCGCGTGGTCGTCGGCCTCCGGCACGGAGCCGTCCTGGGCCTGGAGGGCCTGCAGGGCGGTGGCGGCGGCCTTGAGCCGCTGCCATTCAGGGGAGCCGGACGTGATCAGGGCAGTGGCGGTGAGGGCGGTTATCGTCATCGTCGGTCGCCTTTCTGGTTGCTGGACGGTCTACGGCGAGCGTAGCAAGCAAACAGCAGTTCTAAACCAAAAAGTGCTCGAGCGTAAGAGACTCTGAGGCATTGCGGCCGCCGCGGGGCGTCCAGGTCCAGCAAGGCCGGGGCTTCCTCAGTCCTCCGTGTTGGCAGGGGTGGTCTCCGCCGCGGGGACGAGCTTCAGCGAGACCGAGTTGATGCAGTAGCGCTGGTCTGTTGGCGTGCCGTAGCCCTCGCCCTCGAAGACATGCCCCAGGTGCGAATCGCAGGCGGCGCAACGGACCTCGATCCGTTCCATGCCCAGGGCGCGGTCGTGGATGTAGCGCACCGTGCCGTCGGCCAGCGGGGCCCAGAACGATGGCCAGCCGCAGTGGGAATCGAATTTTTCCTGGCTGGTGAAAAGTTCGGCACCGCAGGCCCGGCACTGGTACACGCCCTTGGTGTGCGTGTCCACGTACTCGCCGGTGTACGGCCGCTCGGTTCCGGCCTGGCGCAGCACCCGGTATTCGTCCGGGCTCAGCTCCTCGCGCCACTGCTGGTCGGTTTTTTCGACCGTGAGCTGGACGGGGGAGCCGACGGGTGCGACTTTGTGCTTGTGGCTGAAAATGCTCATGACTTGAACAACGCTCAGGAGTCCCCGATAAATCCCGAACCGGCGTACAAGTGCAGCACCGGCAGACCGAGCTTGTCCTGTGCTTCATTGGCCCAGTCGGTATGGAAGGTGTCCGCGACGGCGTGCGGACGGGTGATCACCACGGCCTGCCCGGCGTTCAGTTCCTTCACCTTCGCGACCAGGCCGTCCACGGCCTTGCCTTCCACGATCTGGCCGGTCACGCCGCCGCCCAGGCCGCCGAGCGCCACGAGCGAGGCGGCCAGGGTCTCGGCCGCAGCCGTGCGCTCCACGGCCGGATCGGGCTGCTTGGCGGTCAAGTCCCGGAATGCCTTGGCGATCTCGAGCATGGACAGGTTTTCCAGGAAGTCCACCAGCAGGTGGCGCTCGGTGTTTGCCGGTACCAGGACCACCAGCGGCGCATCGCCGTCGGCCACGAGGGTCTCGATGTTGACGCGATCGTCCGCGCCGAGGGGCTCTTCTGTCAGGATGACGATTGGGTCGCTCATGCCCCCAGCCTAGCCGTATTGCCCCTGGCGCTAGTGACGCGGCGCGGGACGGATCGGCGCGCTGGTGCGCCGGATGCCGGTCCTGGCCGGGACTTCGGCAAGAATGGTGCCATGGCTTCCACCCCGCGCCTTGTCCCGCCGACGTACCGGATCCCAACTGGCTCTGCGGCCACCCGGGCCCGCACCGCCACCAGGGTCCGGCCGCCGGCGCCGGTGGCCCCGGACGAGGCTGGGTCCGGCAACGCCAAGTGGGCAGTGGGCGGCATCATCGGCGGGAGCGCCGCTGCCGGGCTGCTCGCCGCGGGCTCCTCGGCACTGGCCCTGTACTTCGCCCGGCGTGTCATCACGCCGGTCCGGGTCCGTGACGAGGACCAGGAGGTCCTGGCCGTGATCCGCCAGGGCCGCGGGCTGCAGGTCATCCTCAAGGCCACCCCGGAGTCCACCGTCGAGGGCATCTACGGTTTCTTCTTTGACGGTGGCCGCGGGCACGCCCGGCTCGGCCGGATTGTTTCCTACTCGCCGGCGGAGCAGACGGTGCTGCGGGAAGTCGAGGCGGTCCACAGCGGGGACCTGACCACGGCGCGGCGCGGCTACTGGAGCGGGACCGTCTACCCGGATCCCGCGGCCATGGGGCTCCCGGCCGAGGACGTGCAAATCGGCGTCGACGGCGGGACGGCGCCGGCGTGGCTGGTCCGGGCCGCCCCGGCTGCCGGGACGCCGTCGTCGGACATCTGGGCGATCATGGTGCACGGGCGCGGCGCGACCCGTCAGGAGGGCCTGCGGGCCGTCCGGTCGGCCCGGGCCCTGGGCCTGTCCAGCCTGCTGATTTCCTACCGCAACGACGGGCTGGCGCCCTCGGCCGAGGACGGCCGTTACGGTTTGGGCTCCACGGAGTGGCGCGACGTCGATGCCGCCATCGGCTATGCGCTCGGACAGGGAGCCCGCGAGGTGGTGCTCTTCGGCTGGTCCATGGGCGGGGCGATCTGCCTGCAGACCGCGGATTTGTCCCGCTACCACCACTTGATCCGGGCCATGGTGCTGGACGCCCCGGTGATCAACTGGGTCGATGTGCTGGCGCATCATGCCGAGTTGAACCGGATCCCGTCCGCCGTCGGACGTTACGGGCAGTTGATGATGAGCCACCGGCTGGGCCGCCGGCTCACCGGGCTGGCGGCTCCGGTGGACCTGAAAGCGATGGACTGGGTGTCCCGCGCAGTGGAGCTGCGGACGCCCACCCTGATCCTGCACTCCGTCGACGACGAGTACGTTCCCTATGGCCCGTCCGCGGACCTCGCCGAGAAGAACCCGGAGATGGTGACCTTCGAAGCGTTCGCCACGGCGCGGCACACCAAGGAATGGAATGTGGACCCGGAACGCTGGGAGTCCCTGGTCGCCGCCTGGCTCGGGCTGCAGCTGGCGGCCCGGCCCACGCCGGCGGGCTAGGCCCCGTTCAACTGCTGGGCGTGCCGATCCGGGCCGTGGATGCGCCGGTCAGCTTGATCAGCGCGGCCGGGCTGAGCTCCAGGTCCAGCCCGCGGCGTCCGCCGGAGACCAGCATGCTTTCGAGCTCCAGCGCGCTCTCGTCCACGACGGTGGGGGAGGGCTGGCGCTGGCCCAGCGGTGAAATCCCGCCGAGCACGTAGCCGGTGCGACGCTCCGCCGTCGCCGGGTCCGCCATGGCGGCCTTCTTGCCGCCCAGGGCGGCGGCCATCGCCTTCAGGTCCAGGTTGCCGCTGACCGGCACAACGCCGACGGAGAGGCGCCCGTCGACCTCGACCATCAGGGTCTTGAACACCCGGGCCGGGTCAATGCCCAGCACTTCGGCGGCCTCCAGCCCGTAGCTGGCGGCGGCAGGGTCATGGCTGTAGGGGTGCGCAACGAAGGGAACCCCGGCGGCGGCGAGGGCCGCGGTGGCCGGGGTTCCCTGGGACGCCTGTTTGCGGGCCACCGGGCAGGCTTAGCCGTGCTGCGGCAGCGCAGCGACCTTGCGCTTGATCCGGCCAAGCATCGCCGTCATGCCGCGCATGCGGAGCGGGGTGATGGCCCGGGTGAGGCCGAGGAGATCGGGCATATCGTCCGGCACGGCCAGGATCTCAGCCGGGCTGAGGCCGTCCAGCCCCTCATGCAGCACGCCGGCGAACCCGCGGGTGGTGGGCGCCTCGGGCGGTGCCTTGAAAAACAGCCGGACACGTTCCGGCGCTGCGCCGGGCTGCCCGCCGTCGGCCGGTTCCGTCTCGATCGTGAGGAACAGCGGCGACTGGCATTCTACGACCTGCTCCATCAGCTCCGGATGGTCCTGGAGCCGGGCCGGAGGATCCGGCAGTTCGCGCGAAAATTCCAGCAACAACTGCAGCCGCTCGGCTTCGTCGAGGGCCTGGAAATCGTCAACAATGTCCGCCAGCGCGGCGGGGAGTGCAGAAGTATTCATCACTCCCAGCTTACGCACGCCCGGCGGGCACGGAACCTCGTTCGGTGCCCTTAACTATCGGGACGCGCACGGCATTGCCCCATTCGGTCCAGGATCCGTCGTAGTTGCGGACGGTCTCGAAGCCCAGCAGGTACTTGAGCGCGAACCAGGTGTGACTGGACCGCTCGCCGATCCGGCAGTAGGCCACCACGTCGTCGCCTTCCTTGAGCCCGGCCTCGTCCAGATAGAGGGCCTCCAGCTCGGGGCGGCTGCGGTAGGTACCGTCCTCGGCTGCGGCGCGGGCCCACGGGATGGAGGCGGCGGTGGGGATGTGGCCGCCGCGCAGGGCGCCCTCTTCCGGGTAGGCCGGCATGTGCGTGCGCTGGCCGGTGTATTCCTCGGCGGAGCGGACATCGATCAGCGGCTTGCCGAAGTGTGCCAGGACATCACCGATGAAGGCTCGGATGGGGGCGTCGTTGCGCTGCACCACCGGGTAGTCGCCCGGCGTGGGGGCCGTGCGGTCGGTGGCGACCGGGCGGCCTTCGGCGATCCACTTGTCACGGCCGCCGTCGAGCAGCCGAACGTCTTCGTGGCCGAACAGGGTAAAGACCCACAGGGCGTAGGCGGCCCACCAGTTGGACTTGTCGCCGTAGATCACCACGGTGCTGTCCCGGGAGATCCCCTTGGCGGCAGCCAGGGCGGCAAACGCCTTGCCGTCCACGTAGTCGCGGGTGACCTCGTCGTTCAGGTCCGTGTGCCAGTCAATCTTGACCGCGCCCGGGATGTGGCCGGTCTCGTAGAGCAGCACGTCCTCGTCGGATTCGACGACCACCAGGTTGCCGCCGTCGAGCGCGCCGCCGTCAATTGCCGCGGCAAGCCAGCCGGTGGAGACCAGCCGTTCGGGGTGGGCGTAGGCGGCGAATTTTTCGTTCTGCTCAACGGGGTAGGGCATGAAGCTGGCCTTTCACTGGGCGTTCGGGAGGCCGGGCCATGGGTGCTGCGCGGCGCGGGACCTATTACAACACTAGCCACGCCCCGGCGGGATTGCTCCACCGGCTACATACTCGGAAATATGGGCTTGATCACGTCCGTTCCCGGCCCGGAAGGGAAAACTGCCGTTGCCGGTATCCTTTCTGGGGATACCAGACCAGCAGAACGGACCACCTTGGTACAGATCGAACAGCTCGCCGCCAGAACGCCGGCGGTTTCCGTGGATCAACTCCTCAACGGGTTTTATCCATCGCCGCGCTTCGGTGGGGTGTCCTTTGCCAGCTACCGGCCAGATCCGGCCCAACCCAGCCAGGCCCACGCGGTCCGCGCCCTGGAAGGCTTCGCTGCCGGCGTCGGCGCGGGCGACGGGGACGGCCTGTTCAAGCGGCTCTTCGGCAAGAAGGACACCTCGCGGGCGGGCATTTACCTCGACGGCGGCTTCGGCGTCGGCAAGACCCACCTGCTGGCTTCGCTGTGGCACGCGGCCCCGGGACCCAAGGCCTTCGGCACCTTCGTGGAGTACACCAACCTGGTGGGGGCGCTCTCCTTCCGCAAGACGGTGGACGCCCTCAGCGGCTACAAGCTGGTCTGCATCGACGAGTTCGAGCTCGACGATCCGGGCGACACGGTCCTGATGTCGCGGCTGATGCGCGAACTCGCCGACGCCGGCGTCAAGCTCGCCGCGACATCCAATACACTGCCTGGCTCGCTGGGCGACGGCCGCTTTGCCGCCGTCGATTTCGCCCGCGAGATCCAGGTCCTCGCGGACCAGTTCGACGTCGTCCGGATCGACGGCGAGGACTTCCGCCACCGCGGCCTGCCGAAGGCGCCCGCGCCGCTGCGCAACGACGAACTCACGCACCACATGCAGGCGGAGTTCGACGGCCAAACGGTGGCCAGGGACGAATTCAGCACCCTGATCAACCACCTGGCCGGCGTCCACCCCAGCCGCTACCGGCAGCTGCTCGACGGAATCGACGGCGTCGTGTGGCGCAACGTCGAGACCATCACAGAGCAGGCCGTGGCACTGCGCTTCGTAGTGCTGGCGGACCGGCTGTACGACAAGGACGTCCCGATCCTGGCCAGCGGCGTACCGTTCGACCAGCTCTTCACCGAAGAAATGATGACCGGCGGCTACATGAAGAAGTACTTCCGCGCCGTGTCCCGGCTCACCGCCCTGGCCCGGGAAGGCCAGAACCACGAGCCGTCCTAACCCCCGCGTTGGTCCTTAAACGACAGAGGTGCCGGCGCCGCCTCTCGGCGGGACCGGCACCTCGCTGACGTACCTGGGTCAGAGGCCCTGCTGCCGGGGTTCCCCGGCGACGGGTGACTCTTCCGCGACGTGCGGCTCGGCGACGGTGGCCGTTTCCGGCTGGCCGCCCGCGTTGTCCACGAAGTCGGAGGCGCCCCGCTGAACGGAATCGACCTTGTCGGCGTACTTTCCGCCGGTCTTCGAATCGACGAAATCACCCGCCTTCTCGATCCCGTCCTTGATGGTTTGTTCGTTGCCATCAATCAGATGCTGAGCCTTGCCCTTTAGATCGTCAAGCAATCCCACGGGCACCTCCCTTCTGTCGCGGAGCCAGATCGCTCCTAGCCCTTCGATCCTAATCGCCGGGCTGGAGGGTGCCAAGGGTCTACGCCCAGAGGAGAACGACCCTGGTCGGTGCAGGCCCGCGCCGGGCAGCAAAAAAAGCAGCCCCGGGGGAGCTGCTTTCATGGTGGGCGATACTGGGATCGAACCAGTGACCTCTTCCGTGTCAGGGAAGCGCGCTACCGCTGCGCCAATCGCCCGCAACCGGAAGGATCCGGAGTGGAGTTGTGTGAATCTCGAAACAGAGAGCGGACGACGAGATTCGAACTCGCGACATCCACCTTGGCAAGGTGGTGCTCTACCAGCTGAGCTACGTCCGCATTTTTAGTCCGTTCCGGCGGGGCCGGCGGTACTGGATAAAGGAAGTTGCCTTGCCTTGGTGGGCGATACTGGGATCGAACCAGTGACCTCTTCCGTGTCAGGGAAGCGCGCTACCGCTGCGCCAATCGCCCCTTCGCATCCGGTCGGAACCGGAAAACCAGGGTTTTCACCGAGGTGGGTACGGGATTCGAACCCGTGTATACGGCTTTGCAGGCCGCTGCCTCGCCTCTCGGCCAACCCACCGTGTAGCCAAAGTTCCTAAGAGCCGTGGCTGTGACAGTGTCCTGCGAGCGGACGACGAGATTCGAACTCGCGACATCCACCTTGGCAAGGTGGTGCTCTACCAGCTGAGCTACGTCCGCAGTGTTGCCTGCGATTCAGTGCCGTTATCGGCAATTCCTCGCGTTCCAACGAGTAAGAACTCTATAGGAGGTTCAGGCAATCCACAAATCGAAAGGCGGTCCGTGCCGCGGTACCCCCGCCCTTCCCTGCAATCTAGCGGATTTTCCTAATTACATGCATGTAATTCACCGGTCCGGGTCCAGGCGCCCGGCCGGGCGTCCGACGCCGGCGGTGCTGCCTTGTGTACGACGCCGGACGGCGCTGCTTTAACTCCGACGGCGGCCGCGACTTTAACTCCGACGGCGGCCGCGACCAGGGCGGCGACGCCGACGGCGACGGGCCGGAGTGGGTCGGCGGAAGGCGCGAGCGTTGCCGGGCGCGTCACTCCGTCGATTTGCCGACGATGGCCGCCCAGCCGGCCCGCGTTGCGGCCATCTTCGTCCATTGGACGCAGCGCGGAGGAGCGCATTGAGCGGCCCGGCCGGCGTCGAGCCCACCGATTTCGAATTTCCGCCGGGGTGGGCTAGCATTCAATGGCACCGGGGCGATTGGCGCAGTGGTAGCGCGCTTCGTTCACACCGAAGAGGTCACTGGTTCGAACCCAGTATCGCCCACCTGGAAAATGGTCCGTTCCGCTCACAGAGCGGGGCGGGCCATTTTGCTTTCCTCCAGTGTCCGACCCCTGTGAAAGAGTCTTTCTATGACCGCTCCACTCCTTGCCCACGCCACCGAATACGGCCGGATGTATGCCCGCTCCACGTCTGAGCAGTTCTCCGTCCCGTCGATCACCACCGTGATCGGCCAGCAACCCCACGGCCTGGACGGCTGGTTCGGCTACATGGGTGCCAGCAGCCTGGCCGCGGATCCGTCCTTGCCCGCCATCCTGGGGAGCCCGGCCAAGGTCCGGCAGGCGGTCAGCCGTGCGGCCAAGGCGGCCGAGACGCACCGGGACGACGCCGCCAAGCGCGGCGACCGCGTGCACAACTATTGCGAGCAGGTGGCCCTCCGCGCCCTCGGCCGCCCGCACCTGATGAAGGAAACCCGGGAGGCGCTGGCGGCCAACGGCGAGGAAGCCTTCGCCGCCCGGTTTGACGAGTGGTGGGAGCTTTTCCAGGTGGAGCCGATTGCTCCCGAGATCACGGTGTGGAACAAGACGGTGGGCTACGCAGGAACCCTTGACCTGGTGGCCCGGATCAACGGCCGGACCTGCCTCATCGACTATAAGACCAAGGGCACCAGCCGCGACGGCACCGTCAAGCCGCTCGATGCCAAGGTGGTCATGCAGTTGGTGGCCGGGATGAAAGCCGAGGAAAGCCTGGTGGACCCGGTGGCGGGGGAGTGGGAAGCCTGGCAGCACGGTGAATCCCCGATGCTGCTCGCCGTGGCGATCGGCGAGACGGAAGTCCGGCCGCAGCGGGCCAACCCGGAGGTGCTCAAGCACCACTGGTGGAAGTTCTGCGCGCTGCGCCGTGTCTGGGAGATGTCCGCCGACTCGCTGGCCGCCGGACCCGCGCTGTTGCCGATCGCACCGCCGGTTGCCCGCTAGGCAGCACCTGCCACGGCAGGACCACCGCCGGATTTCTGCCACTAAACTGGATGGAATCCTGTAGCCGCCCACCGTGAGGACCGATTTGCCATGGCCATTTTGAATATCCGCATCATCGGGGACCCTGTGCTGCGCACAGTTGCGGATCCCGTGACGGAATTCGGGCCGGAGCTCGAAAAGCTCGTTGCCGACATGACCGAAACCATGGAGGACGTTGAGGGCGCCGGCCTGGCCGCGCCCCAGGTCGGGATCAGCCAGCGCGTCTTCACGTACCGGATTCGCGGGGTCGAAGGGCACATCATCAACCCGGTGCTGGAAAACAGCGAGGACTTCCAACCGGACGAGGTGGAAGGCTGCCTGTCCATCCCCGGTCTGGGTTTCCCGGTCCGCCGGCGCCGTACCACCCGCGTCACCGGCGTCGACCTGCACGGCAACCCGGTGGTGGTGGAAGGTGAGGGCATGCTCGCCCGCGTCTTCCAGCACGAGACCGACCACCTCGACGGGATCCTGTTCACCGACCGGCTCGAAGGCGAGGACCGCAAAGCCGCCCTGCGGGCCATCCGCAACGCCAACTATGACGCCATCACAGAGCAGACGACGGCGAAGCGGGCCAAAACCGTCGGCTCCAGCTTCGGCGCGGGTTCCTCTTTCGGAACCGGCCAGTGAGGGTCCTCTTCGCGGGAACCCCGGCCGTCGCCGTGCCCTCGCTGGACGCGCTCGTCGCAGCCGGCTTCGACGTCGTCGCTGTCCTGACCCGGCCGGACGCCCCGCTGGGCCGCAAGCGGGTGCTCACGCCGTCGCCGGTGGCCGTCCGGGCCGCGGAGCTCGGCATCGAGGTCATCCACGCCGCCAAGGTCGACGCCGCGGTGACCGCCAGGATCCAGGCTGCCGCGCCCGACGTGGCCGCCATCGTCGCCTACGGCGGGCTCATTCCGCGCGCGGCCCTCGAGTTGCCCCGGCACGGCTGGATCAACCTGCACTTTTCCTTGCTTCCGGCCTGGCGCGGTGCGGCTCCCGTGCAGCGCGCGCTCATCGCCGGGGACGACCTGACCGGCGCGGTGACCTTCCGGCTCGAAGAGGGCCTGGACACCGGACCGGTGTTCGGCACCCTGACTGAGGCCGTCCGGCCGGCGGATACCGCCGGCGAACTGCTGGAGCGCCTGTCGCACAGCGGCGCGGTGCTGCTGACCCAGACCCTCTCCGCCGTCGACGCCGGCCGGGCCACGGCCGTCCCGCAGCAGGGTGACATCAGCCTTGCCCCCAAGCTGACGCTCGAGGACGGCCGGTTGGACTGGCAGCAGCCGGCCCTCGCGATTGGACGCAGGTCCCGCGGTGTCACGCCGGAACCCGGCGCCTGGACCACGCTGCGGGGGCAGCGCGTCAAGCTCGAACCGGTGCTGCTCCGTCCTGCCGCAGCGGCGCTCCGCCCGGGGCAGGTGGCTCTCGACGGGAAAGCTGTCCTGGTCGGGACCGGCTCGCACCCCGTGGAGCTCACCCGGGTCCAGCCGTCGGGCAAGAAAATGATGACCGCCGCCGATTGGGCGCGCGGACAGGCAACCCTTGAAAGCGTGGTCTTCGAATGAGCGAATCCGGAACAAGCGGCAGCGGCCGCGGACAGGGCCGCCAGTCCGGCGGCCAAGGCTCCGGCGGCCAGGGGCCCCGGGCCGGCGTCAGGCGCAACGCGCAGGGACGCGAACGGAACCGCGGCCCGCAGCGCGGCTTCACCGAAAACGCCCCCTCCCAGCGCACCAGGCGCGCCGACCCGGCCCGTCTGGTGGCCTTTGAGGTGTTGCGCGCGGTGGCCGCCGAGGACGCGTACGCCAACCTGGTGCTGCCGGCCCGGATCCGGCACCACGGACTGGACAAGCGCGACGCCGGTTTCGCCACCGAACTCAGCTACGGCGCGCTCCGCGGCCAGGGCACCTACGACGCCGTGCTGGCCCGCTGCGTCGACCGCCCGCTGGACCAGCTGGACCCGGCCGTCCTCGACGCGCTCCGGATCGGCACCCATCAGCTGCTGGCCATGCGGGTCCCGGCGCACGCAGCCCTCGACGAGACAGTGGGCCTGGCCCGCGCCGTGATCGGTGCCGGCCCGTCCGGACTGATCAACGCCGTGCTCCGCAAGGTTTCCGCGCACACCCTGGACGAGTGGCTTGAACTGCTGCTCAGCGACGAACCGGACGAGAMCAAGGTGGCCTCGGCCCGCTACGCCCACCCCGAGTGGATCGTGCGCGCCTTCCGGCAGTCCCTCGTGGCGCACGGACGCCCGGTCACGGAAATCAACGAACTCCTGGAGGCAGACAACGCCGCTCCCGTGGTGAACCTCGTGGCGCTGCCCGGCCTCGGCAGCCTGGCTGAAGCGCTGGAAAGCGGCGCCACCCCGGGCGAGCTGGTCGAAGGATCGGCGCTCTCCAGCGGCGGCGACCTCGGCCGGCTCGGCTCCGTCCGCGACGGCAGCACCCGGGTCCAGGACGTCGGCTCCCAGCTGGTGGCGCGCGCCCTCGCAGCCGTGGACCTTCGCCCGAACGGTTCGGCAAACGCCGTACCGGAAAACGGCGCCGACGGCGAACGCTGGCTGGATCTCTGCGCCGGACCAGGCGGCAAAGCCGCTCTGCTCGGCGCCCTCGCCCGGCAGCAGGGCGCTACCCTGCTCGCCAACGAGCCCGCGCCGCACCGCGCGAAACTCGTCCGCCAGGCCCTGGCCGCCGTCCCGCACGAGGTCTGGCACGTTCGCACCGGCGACGGCCGCGAGGTCGGAACCGAAATGGCGGAGAGCTTCGACCGGGTGCTCGTGGACGTTCCCTGCACCGGGCTGGGCGCCCTGCGCCGTCGTCCGGAGTCGCGCTGGCGGCGCACCCCCAAGGACCTGGTGGACCTGGGCCCGCTGCAGCGGGAGCTGCTGCGGTCCGCCCTGGACGCGGTCAAGCCGGGCGGTGTCGTGGCGTACGTGACGTGCTCCCCGCACCCGGCCGAGACGACCGCCGTCGTGAGCGACGCGCTGCGCAAGCGCGACGACCTTGAGCTGCTCGACGCCGGCGCCGCCCTGGACCGGGTGAGCCTCACCGGCCACCTCGAGGCCGGCCACGAGCTCACCGCGCAGCTCTGGCCGCACCGGCACCGCACGGATGCCATGTTCCTGGCGCTCATCCACAAGAAAGCCTGAGCCCCGGGCCATACTGGCACCAGCTACCTGACCTACCGACCAGCGAAACGAAGAGGAAATCCATGGCCCAGTGCTGCATCCACCCGAGCATTCTTTCGGCGGACTTCGCAAACCTCCAGTCCGAGCTTCACCGGATCAGCACCGCGGACGCCGTGCACGTGGACGTGATGGACAACCACTTCGTGCCCAACCTCTCGCTCGGGCTCCCCGTGGTCCGGCGGCTGCAGGAAGTCAGCCCGGTCCCGCTCGACGCACACCTCATGATTGAGCACGCCGACCGGTGGGCTCCCGCCTACGCCGACGCCGGTGTGGCCTCGGTGACGTTCCACGCCGAAGCATCGGTCGCGCCGGTGAAGCTGGCCCGGGACTTGCGCGACCGTGGCGCCAAGGCGGGCCTGGCGCTCCGGCCCGGCAGCGCGGTAGAGCCGTTCCTCGACATGCTCGAGGAACTGGACATGATCCTGATCATGACGGTGGAACCCGGCTTCGGCGGCCAGGAGTTCCTGGACCTCACCCTGCCCAAGATCCGCCGGGCACGGGCGGCGATAGACGCCTCTGGACTGGACATCAAGCTGCAGGTGGACGGCGGCATCACCGAGGAGACCATCTGGCGCGCCGCCGAGGCCGGGGCTGACGTCTTCGTGGCAGGGTCCGCGGTGTACGGCGCCGATGACCCGGCGGACGCGATCGACCGGCTGCGGGCCGCGGCCGGCCGGTAGCCTTCGGGCGGCGGCCGGCTGTCCAGCCGGGGCCGCCCCGCCGGAACATGACGAACCGTGTACCGTCCGTTCCGCGGGAATAGACGGGCGGACGCGTCGGTTGTGTCACAATAGCTACACACATACGTGCTCCGGGGTCGGTGTAAGTCCGAACCGGCGGTTATAGTCCGCGACCCGCGAGCCGGCAGCTTCCCCTGGGAGGCTGACGGCGGACGGTTGAACCGGTGAAATTCCGGTACCGACAGTTAAAGTCTGGATGAGAGAAGCACGTACAGCTGTTACTGCGGCGTCCTGAGGATGCCGCGGAAGTGCGCTGTCGTATACCCCCGGAGCCATCGCGGTTCTGAGGGAAGGAACGACAAACACACATGAACCCTTTGCGATGGCTCTTCGCCACCACCGCGGTCCTGCGGGACCGGGCGGATGGCAAATGAGCGCCCAGCAGGCGGCCGCCGGGCCGCAACATAACAACAGCAGGGACAGTGGCGCGACGGACCACGCGGAAGTCGACGCCGGCTTCAGCGCCGCCGAGACGGCCGCCATGAACGCCGCCCTCGCCGCAGCAGCGCGGGGCCCGCGGGGCGCGAACCCCCTGGTGGGCGCCGTCGTGATCGGCAGCGACGGCAGACCCCTCGTGACCGGCTACCACCGCGGTGCCGGCACCCCCCATGCCGAGGTCGACGCGATCTCGGAGGCCGCGGCCGCCGGAGTGGACCTCAACGGCACCACCATGGTGGTCTCGCTGGAGCCCTGCAACCACCGCGGCCGCACGGGTCCGTGCGCCCAGGCCATCATCGACGCCGGCATCGCCGCCGTCGTCTACGCCGTGGACGACCCGCACGATCCGGCCGCCGGGGGAGCGGCAACCCTGCGCGCCGCCGGAGTCCGGGTCCGCTCGGGGCTGGCCGCCGTCGACGCCCTGGACCTCAACCGGGGCTGGTTCGACGCCGTGGCCGCCAAACGGCCATTCGTCACCCTGCACATCGCGCAGACACTGGACAGCCGGATCGCGGCCAGCGACGGCACCAGCCAGTGGATCTCCAGCCCGGAGTCGCTGGCCGACAACCACGCGCTGCGCGGCCGGATCGACGCGATCCTGGTCGGCACCCAGACGGTCCTGGTGGACAACCCGCGGCTCACGGCCCGGAACCCCGACGGCGAACCGGCCCAAAAGCAGCCGCTGCGGGCCGTCATGGGCCTGCGCGGGATCCCCGAGGGCGCCGCGGTCAACGGCGGCGACGGTAAGGTCCTGCACCTGCCGACCCGGGCGCCCAGCGAGGCCCTGGACCGCCTGTTCGACGCCGGCGTCCGGCACCTGATGGTCGAGGGCGGCTCGCGGATCCTGAGCGCCTTCCTGACGGCCGGCCTTGTCGACGAGCTCATCGTCTACCTCGCCCCGACGCTGCTCGGCGCCGGCACGGCCGCCCTGGACGACCTCGGCATCGGCACCCTCGCCGACGCCCAGCAGTGGGACTGGGACGAGGCCACGGGCGGCGCCGTCCGCAGACTGGGCCGCGACCTGCGGCTGCACCTCCGTCCCGCCGCCGCGCCCCGCGCCACCGATACTTCATCCGATTCCACCCCGCGCAGCGACGCGGACACCGCCGCAGGAGGCTACTGATGTTTACCGGAATTATCGCCGAACAAGGGAAGGTGCTCTCCGTTGAGCGCGACGGCGACACCAGCGCCACGCTGCGCCTCCACGCCCCTGTCAGCACGGAGGGACTCGCCCTCGGCGGCTCGATCGCCGTCAACGGGGTCTGCCTGACCGCCACGGACATCGAGGGCACAGACTTCAGCGTCGACGTCATGGGCGAGACACTGGTCCGCAGCACCATCGGGGGCCTGGCCGCCGGCGATCCGGTCAACCTGGAACGCTGCGTCCCGGCCGGCGGCCGGCTCGACGGCCACGTCGTGCAGGGTCACGTCGACGGCGTCGGACACTTGCTGGAACGCGAGGCGCTCGGCAACTGGGACCGGCTGCGCTTCGGCGTGCCGCTCGCCTTGGCCCGCTACATTGCCGAGAAGGGCTCGATCGCCATCGACGGCGTCTCCCTGACCGTCACGGCCGTAAGCCCGGCCCCTGAACCGGCCCCGTGGTTCGAAGTCGGACTGATCCCCACCACGCTGGCCGAAACCGGCCTGGGCGCCAAAGCTGTGGGCGGGGCCGTCAACCTCGAGGTCGACGTGCTGGCCAAATATACCGAGCGCCTGCTCGCCTTTGTTCCCGCCGCACACGGTCAGGAGGCCGCATCATGAGCCGGCTGCAGGACCCGCAGGGACTCGCCGTGGACACGCCGGCCCTGGATCCGATTGAAGACGCCATCCGGGCCATGGCCGCCGGCCGGCCGGTGCTGGTGGTCGACAACGAAGACCGCGAAAACGAAGGCGACATCATCTTCGCCGCGCAACACGCCACCCCCGCCTTGATGGGCTGGACCGTCCGGTACAGCTCCGGCGTGATTTGCGTGCCGCTCACCAGCGAACGGGCCGACGCCCTGGCGTTGCCGCCCATGGCAGTCATCAACCAGGACGCCAAAGGGACCGCCTACACGGTTTCGTGCGACGCGGCGGTGGGCGTGAGCACCGGCATCTCGGCCACGGACCGGGCCCTGACGGCCCGGATTCTGGCCGATCCGACCAGCCAGCCGAATTCGCTGACCCGGCCCGGGCATGTTTTCCCTCTTCGCGCCGTTAAGGGTGGTGTGCGGGAACGTCCCGGCCACACCGAGGCAGCCGTTGAGCTGTGCCGGCTGGCCGGCCTCGAACCCGTGGGCGTGATCGCAGAAGTGGTGCACGACGATGGAGAAATGATGCGGCTGGACGGACTTCGCGGCTTTGCCGTCGAACATGGCTGCCCGCTGATCTCGATTGCCGACCTGGTGGCGTACCTTAATTCCGGGGACGCCGACGGACACCCATCGGCATCCGCCTGAGATATCTGGACTGAGGAGAGACAATGACGACTTCTGAAGCGCACCCGGCCACCCCGGGCCAGCGGCCGCATCCGGTTTCCGGCGGACCGATCGTCCAGCTGCCCACCGCCCACGGCGACTTCGTGGCACAGGCCTGGACCGACCTGGCGACCGGCGCCGAGCACCTCGCCGTCAGTTCGCCGCTGCCGGCCACGGACGGCCAAGCCCCCCTGGTCCGGTTGCACTCCGAATGCCTCACCGGGGACGTATTCGGTTCCTACCGCTGCGACTGCGGCGAACAGTTGGCCTTCGCCCTGGAAATGATCCACGAATACGGTGGCACCCTGCTCTACCTGCGCGGCCAGGAAGGCCGGGGCATCGGCCTGGCCAACAAGATCAAGGCCTACGCCCTGCAGGAGGCCGGCTTCGACACCGTGGAAGCCAACGAACAACTCGGGCTGCCGGTGGACGCCCGCTGCTACAAGGCCGCGGCCCAGATCCTCGCCGAAATGGGCCTCCACGAGATCCGGTTGCTGAGCAACAACCCGGATAAGCAGGACCGGCTCGCGCAGGCCGGCGTCCGGGTTGTCGAGATGGTGCCCACCGAGGTGCCGTCCCGGGAACAGAACATCCGCTACCTGCAGACCAAGAAGGACCGGATGGACCACCGGCTGGTCCTGGACATGGAACCCGCGCCCGCCGCGGGGCTTGGCTCGGGACAAGTCGGCTTCGACCACGAACAAGGCTGAGTCCCGTCCGGCACCAGCACCCGCCCTACCCACCCACCATCCACGCCCACCATCCACAGCAAGGAACTCGCATGAGCGGCCACGGCGCCCCCCAGATCGACCTCACCACTTTCGAACCCGGCGAAACCTCCCGGCTCAAGCTCGCCATTGTGGCCGCCAGTTGGCACACCGAAATCATGGATGGGCTGCTCGACGGCGCCCTGCGCGCCGCCAAGGACGCCGGCATCGGCGAACCCACCGTGCTGCGCGTCCCCGGAACCTTTGAACTGCCGGTCGCTGCGGCCCGGCTGGCACCGCACTTCGACGCCGTCGTGGCGCTCGGCGTCGTGATCCGCGGCGGCACCCCGCACTTCGAGTACGTCTGCGAAGCCGCCACCCTCGGCCTGACCGAGGTCAGCGTCCGCACCGGCGTGCCGGTCGGTTTCGGTGTGCTGACCTGCGACACCGAACAGCAGGGCCTCGACCGGGCCGGGCTGGCCGGCTCCAAGGAAGACAAGGGCCACGAGGCCGTCACCGCGGCCCTGGCCACCGCCGTCACGCTGAAGCAATACACCTAGGCTGTGTATTCCCTCACATCCGCGTCGTCATGCAAGGACCGGCAGGCGTGGTCCGGCCGTGAACAAGTAGGCTGGAAGGCGTGAAGAATTTCGAGTCGCTGTTCGCAGAACTGAGCGAGAAGGCAGCCACCCGCCCGGAGGGCTCCCGCACCGTCGCTGAACTGGAGTCCGGAATCCACGGCATCGGCAAGAAAGTCGTGGAGGAAGCGGCCGAGGTCTGGATGGCTGCCGAGTACGAATCCGATGAGGCCGCAGCGGAAGAGATTTCGCAATTGCTCTACCATCTGCAGGTTCTGATGCTCGCCAAGGGACTCAGCCTGGAAGACGTCTACAAGCATCTCTAGCCACGTCGCGCTGTCCTGGACTGACCTGCGTCCGCTCAGGACGGCGCACCCGTGGCCCGCAGAGCCCTGATGACTTCCTAACCAGAAAGAACACCTGCCATGCTGAGAGTTGCCGTCCCGAACAAGGGATCCCTGTCCGAAGCCGCCTCGGCGATGCTCGCCGAAGCCGGTTACCGCCAGCGCCGCGACAGCCGCGAACTGGTCTTGGTGGACCCCGACAATGACATCGAGTTCTTCTTCCTCCGCCCGCGTGACATCGCCGTGTACGTCGGCCAAGGCACCCTCGACGTCGGCATCACCGGCCGCGACCTGCTGCTCGATGCCGAGGTGGAAGCGGAGGAGCTGTTGCAGCTGGGCTTCGCCGTGTCCACATTCCGGTTTGCCGGCCCGGTGGGGGATTTCACTTCCATCGACCAGCTCGAAGGCAAGCGCCTCGCCACCAGCTATGACGGGTTGCTTCGCGGCTACCTCGCCGAGCGCGGCATCAACGCCAAAGTCGTGCGCCTCGACGGGGCGGTCGAATCTTCCGTCCGGCTCGGCGTCGCGGACGCAATCGCCGACGTCGTCGAGACCGGCACCACGCTCAAGGCCGCCGGGATGGAGATCTTCGGCGAGCCCATCCTGGATTCGGAGTCGGTCCTGATCGGCCGCCCAGGCGAGCAGAACGCGGCCATCGAAGTGCTGATCCGGCGCCTCCAGGGGGTCCTGGTGGCCCGCCGGTACGTGCTGATGGACTACGACATCCGCAAGGAGCTCGTGGAGCAGGCCGCCGGCCTGACGCCCGGGCTGGAGTCGCCGACCGTGTCGCCGCTGCGCGATTCGGACTGGGTGGCCGTCCGTTCCATGGTGCCCAAGAAGGAAACCAACCGGGTCATGGACGAACTCTACGACCTCGGCGCCCGGGCCATCCTGGTCAGCAGCATCCACGCCTGCCGGATCTAGCGCCGCACCCCGTGAAGCCACCGTCCATCAGTCCATCGTCCGTACGCCCAGTCCAGGAGCAGCCATGTCTGTAGCCGTCCGCGTCATCCCGTGCCTGGACGTCGACGCCGGCCGCGTGGTCAAGGGCATCAACTTCGAAGGCCTTCGCGATGCCGGCGACCCGGTGGAACTCGCGCACCGCTACGACAACGGCGGCGCCGACGAGCTCACGTTCCTCGACGTCACGGCTTCCTCGGGCAACCGCGAAACCACGTTCGACGTCGTCCGCCGGACGGCCGAGG
Organism: Arthrobacter sp. 05N428_2; assembly: GCF_056397065.1. Classification (NCBI taxonomy): domain Bacteria; kingdom Bacillati; phylum Actinomycetota; class Actinomycetes; order Micrococcales; family Micrococcaceae; genus Arthrobacter; species Arthrobacter sp. 05N428_2. The sequence continues at coordinate 198,419 of NZ_JBFTMR010000006.1, forward strand.
AAGTGTTCATCCCGCTGACCGTCGGCGGCGGCGTTCGCGGCGTGGCCGAGGTGGACAAGCTGCTGCGCTGTGGTGCGGACAAGGCCGCCATCAACACGGCGGCCGTGGCCCGGCCCGATGTGATTGATGAGATCACCCGGCACTTCGGCTCCCAGGTCCTGGTGCTCTCCCTCGACGCGCGGCGCACCCGTCCCGGCTCGACACCGACCCCTTCCGGGTTCGAGGTCACCACGCACGGCGGCCGCCAGGGCACCGGCATCGACGCCCTGGCCTGGGCACGGGAGGCGGCCGACCGCGGCGTCGGCGAGATCCTGCTCAATTCAATCGATGCCGACGGCACCAAGGACGGCTTCGACCTGGAGCTGATCCGGCTGGCCCGCGCCAGCGTAAAGGTGCCGCTGATCGCCTCCGGCGGTGCCGGCAAGCCCGAGCACTTCCCGCCGGCCGTGGCTGCCGGCGCTGACGCCGTCCTGGCCGCCTCGGTATTCCACTTCGGTCCGCTCGACATGATCGCCCAGGTCAAGGCCGCCATCCGCGAGGCGGGCTTCGAAGTCCGCTAAGGGGACTTCCGCACCGGACGAACGTAGGTTGTGCCTGGGCCCACACCCGCAGGGTTCCCTGGCCGAGCTTGCGAGGTTAGGGAGCGGGTGGGGATTACAGGCCGACTTCGGCGGACTGCAGCAGGGCTACGGCGTCCGGCTGGCCTTCGAACGTCACCAGCGCGTGCCGGGTCCGGCCGTGGGCGTGCATCAGGAGTTCACCCGGTTCGCCGACGATTGCGACCGAGACAGGGGCGCGCTTGGCCACGTGTCGGGGGCCGGAGGGGCGCACCAGCACGATGCCCAGGTCCACGCCGCGGTACAAGATGGCGGCGCGCTTGATCAGTTCGCCCCAGAGCGCGTCAGAGTAGGCCTCGTCCAGGGCCCGCGGCGCCCACCGGTCCACCGCGCGGCGGACGTCCTCGGTGTGCACGAAGTACTCGATCAGGTTGGAGCTCTCGTCCAGGGCCTTGATCCGCAGGGGGGAGAACGCGGGCGGCCCGGAGCGGAAGGTGTTGACCAGCTTGGCGTACGCGTCCGGGGTTCGGACCTTGGCGGCGAGGTCGGCAGTTGCCTGGTCCGAGGCCTTGGACAGCCGCTTGATCAGCRGCCCGAGTCCGACGCGGGCTTTGCGCTCCCGCAGGTACAGGTGGGCGGCAAGGTCCCGGGTCTGCCAGCCCTGGCAGAGCGTGGGGGAGTCAGGACCGGCCGCCAGCAGGGTTTCGGCCAGGACTTCTCGGGATGGTTCGACGAATTGCATCACTTGTGAAAGTAGCACGAGACGCGCGCCTGTGGGCACAGGAAGGGGCGTGGTTTTGGCGCCGGCGGGCTTTTCGCCGGGATGTTAAGCACGGTGCCGCGCCCGCCGGGCGGCGCAGGGCCCGGAGGCACTAGACTTAACCTGATGTCTGAGCAGCCTGCCCCCGCCCCCGTCAGCGAATCCGCCCCTGAATTGGCCCGCGAATCCGTCCCTGAATTCGTCGGTGAGCCCGCCGTGGAGACAGCCGGTCAGGGTCCGCTGCCGGCCGGTCTTGCCGGGTCCCTGAAACGGGACAGCGTCGGCCTGGTGGCTGCAATCATCCAGCAGTTCGACACCAACGAGGTGCTCATGCTGGGTTGGATGGATGATGAGGCGCTGCACCGCACCATGACCAGCGGCCGGGTCACGTTCTTCTCCCGCTCCCGCCAGGAGTACTGGCGGAAGGGAGACACCTCCGGCCACGTGCAATGGGTCAAGTCCCTCGCGCTGGACTGCGACGGCGACGCCCTGCTGGTCCGGGTCGACCAGGTCGGCGCGGCCTGCCACACGGGGACCCGGACGTGCTTCGACGGGCGCGCGCTGGACGCCGTCGTCGGTCCCGCCGACTGACCCGCCCGCGGCGCACCCGGACCGTCAGCGCACGCCGGCCATCAGCGCCGGCCCTTCACCAGCTTCAGACCAAGAGAACAGGCGGACAAACGCAGCCATGCAGGACCTCGGAGTCATCAGCCCCAGCCTGGACGAGTTCCGGAAACTCGCCGGCCACAGCCGCGTCATCCCCGTCCGGCTGAAGGTGCTGGCCGACGCCGAGACCCCGATCGGGCTGTACCGCAAGCTCGCCCACGGCCAGCCCGGGACGTTCCTGCTGGAATCCGCCGCGGTGGGCGGCGCCTGGTCGCGCTACTCGTTCATCGGCGCGAGGTCCCGAGCCACGCTGACCACCAGCAGCGGGCAGGCGCACTGGCTCGGCGAACCGCCCGTCGGAGTGCCGCTGGACGGCAGCCCCGTCGACGCCATCCGCGACACCGTCCGGGCCCTGCACACCGAACGCTTCGACGGCCTGCCGCCCTTCACCTCCGGCCTGGTGGGGTTCCTTGGCTGGGAAACCGTCCGGCACTGGGAGAAGCTCACCAGCCCGCCCGAGGACGACCTGGACCTGCCGGAGATGGCACTGAACCTCGTCACGGACATGGCGGTACACGACAACATGGACGGCACCGTGCTGCTGATCGCCAACGCGATCAATTTCGACAACAGCTCCGAGCGCGTCGACGAGGCCTGGCACGACGCCGTCGCCCGGGTGAAGGCTCTGCTGGCGAAGGTCAGCACTCCGACGGAACAGCCCGTCTCCGTACTCGCAACCGCGGCGCTCGATTTCGCCTCGAGCGTCCAGGAACGCTGGGCCGAGAGCGAGTACCTGGCCGCGCTGGACCGCGGCAAGGAGGCGATCGTCGACGGCGAAGTCTTCCAGGTGGTGATCTCCCGGCGCTTCGAAATGGACTGCGGAGCCGACCCGCTGGACGTCTACCGGGTCCTGCGGAACACCAACCCCAGCCCGTACATGTACCTCTTCAGCCTCGAGGACGCCGCGGGCCGGCAGTACTCGATCGTGGGTTCCTCGCCGGAGGCACTCGTGACGGTCACCGGCGAGGAAGTCATCACGCACCCGATCGCCGGCTCCCGGCCCCGCGGCAAGACCACCGAAGCGGACAAAGCCCTGGCCGAGGAGCTGCTGGCGGACCAGAAGGAACGCGCCGAGCACCTCATGCTGGTGGACCTGTCCCGCAACGACCTGTCCAAGGTCTGCGTGGCCGGAACCGTGGACGTCACCCAGTTCATGGAGGTGGAGCGGTTCAGCCACATCATGCACCTGGTGTCCACCGTGGTGGGCAAGCTCGCCCCGTACGCCACGRCGTACGACGTGCTTAAGGCCACCTTCCCGGCGGGCACCCTGTCGGGCGCCCCCAAGCCCCGGGCGCTGCGGCTCCTGGACGAGCTGGAACCGCACCGCCGCGGCATCTATGGCGGCGTGGTGGGCTACCTCGACTTCGCCGGCGACATGGACATGGCGATCGCCATCCGGTCAGCGCTGCTCCGCGAAGGCCGCGCCTACGTGCAGGCCGGCGGCGGCATCGTGGCCGACTCCGTCAACGCCACCGAGGCGCAGGAAACCGTCAACAAGGCCGCCGCGCCGATGCGGGCCGTCCACACCGCCCAGTCGCTGCGGAACATCACGGCGGAAACCGTGACCGGCGCCGGGATGGAGCAGCCATGACCGGCACAGTCCGGAGCACCAGCCCCGTCGTTCCGCGCTGGGCCCGCAAGTCCACCCTGGTGCTGCTCATCGCCGCGCTGGCACTGGCCGTCTTCGGCACCACCACCCAGACCTGGCTCATGGTCCAGCTCGATCCCAGCCAGTTGGGCCAGGGCGTCCGTAGCCAGAGCGGACTGCAGGTCCAGGGCAGCAAGGCCGCCACCACTGTCACGGCCCTCGCGCTCGTGGCCCTCGCGGGCGGACTGGCCGCCTCGATCGCCGGGCGTATCGCCCGCTGGATCATTACAGTGATCGTCCTGCTCGCCGCCGCAGGCATCGTTACCGCAGCCGCGACCGTCCTGGCCAACCCGCTGGCCGCGGCGCAGGGCTCGATCGCTGCCGCCACCGGTATCAGCGGCAGCAACGTGCAAGTGGCCCTCACCGCGTTTCCCGTCGTCGCCGTCGTCGCCGGTTCCCTGCTGGGGCTCGCTGCCCTCGCGATCGTCCCGGCGGGCCGGTACTGGCGGGCCCGGACGAAGTACGACGCCGCCGCAACCGGAAGCGGCGCTGGCCCCGCGCAGCCTGCCGACGAGATCGACAGCTGGGACCGGCTCTCGCGCGGAGACGATCCCACCTGAGCCGACGCCGCGGGCGCGGCCAACGACACGGCCGTAAACACGGCCGTAAACACTGCCGGAAACCCGGGCAATGCCGCAGTCGGTAACGCGGCCAATGGGACCGCCAAAAAATGGCAGAATGTAAGCAGTATTGATCCTGAGGAGATTTCCATGAGCAAAGCCCCTGTATCCGCATCCCAGCCCGCTGCCGGCACCGGCATTTACGACGGGGTCGACCACACTGAGCCGACCGGCCACGGGAACAGCCCGGCGGCCTGGACGACCGTAGCCGTCATGTTGATCGGCGCACTCATCGCGGCCATCGCCTTCGTCATCGCCAACACCCCGATCTTCATCGCCGGTGTGGTGGTCATGCTGCTCGGCCTCGTGGTGGGCTTCGCCATGCGCAAGGCCGGCTACGGCGTCGGCGGCAGCAAGCTGAAGAACGCCGGCCACTAAGCGTGACTGTGCTCGATGACCTCAACGCCGGCGTCAGGGAGGATATGGAGGCCCGCCAGGGCCTCGTCACGCTGGCCGAGCTGAAGGAGCGCGCCGCGGCGGCCGCCCCGGCACGCGATGCCTGGGCGGCCCTGGGTGGCCCTTCCGCCCGGGACCGGCTCAAGGTGATCGCCGAAATCAAGCGGCGGAGCCCGTCCAAGGGCGATCTGGCGACCATCACGGACCCGGCTTCACTTGCCGTGCAATACGCCGACGGCGGCGCGGCCGTGATCAGCGTCCTCACCGAGCAGCGGCGCTTCAACGGCTCGCTCGCCGACCTGGACGCCGTCCGGGCAGCCGTGGACATCCCGCTGCTGCGCAAGGACTTCATGATCGACGAGTACCAGATCTGGGAGGCCCGCGCCCACGGCGCCGACCTGATCCTGTTGATCGTCGCCTCGCTGTCCGATGAGCAGTTGCGCGAATACAGTGCGCTCAGCCGTGAGCTGGGCATGAACGTGCTGGTCGAAACCCACACGGCCGGCGAAATCGAACGCGCCGTGGCGGCCGGGGCCAAAATTATCGGCGTCAACGTCCGCAACCTCAAGACGCTCGACGTCGACCGCTCCGTTTTCGCGGACCTCGCCGCCGGCATCCCGGCCGACGCGCTCGTGGTCGGCGAATCCGGTGTGCGCGGCGTCGACGACGTCCGGCACTACGCGGCCAGCGGCGCCAACGCCGTCCTGGTGGGCGAGGCGCTGGTCAGCGACTCGACCCCGCGCGAGCGGATCGCAGAATTCATGGCCGCCGGCGCCGAAGAAATCGCCGCACGTTCCTAAACCTGCGTCCGGGCCGGGCAGCCGGCCAGACGCCGTGGTGCATCCGTGCGGCACCGAAGATCTAGTTAGCAGTGGAACAGGATGGTGAGACTGATGGTCGATGCGCCAGCAGCAGGCTCAGACGACAGCCCCGTGGACGCGTTCTTACACGGCGCCCGGCCGAATGACGACAAGCCGCAGGGAGCACCTTCCCTGCGCCACGCCCCGGGACCCTATTTCGGCTCCTACGGCGGACGCTGGATGCCCGAGTCCCTGATCGCCGCCCTGGATGAACTCGAGGACACCTTCGAGAAGGCCAAGGCCGACCCCGAATTCACCGCGCAGATCGCGGAGCTGAACAAGAACTACTCCGGCCGTCCCTCGCTGCTCACCGAAGCCAAGCGCTTCGCCGAGCACGCCGGGGGAGTGCGGATCTTCCTCAAGCGTGAGGACCTGAACCACACCGGCTCGCACAAGATCAACAATGTGCTCGGCCAGGCGCTGCTCGCCAAGCGGATGGGCAAAACGCGTGTGATCGCCGAGACCGGAGCCGGCCAGCACGGCGTGGCCAGCGCCACCGCCGCCGCCCTGCTCGGCCTGGAATGCGTGGTCTACATGGGGGCCGAGGACTGCCGCCGGCAGGCCCTCAACGTGGCCCGGATGGAGCTCCTCGGAGCCACCGTCATCCCGGTCACCAACGGGTCCCAGACGCTCAAGGACGCCATCAACGAGGCGCTCCGCGACTGGGTGGCCAACGTCGACAACACGCACTACCTGCTGGGCACGGCCGCCGGAGCGCACCCGTTCCCGGCCATGGTCCGCTACTTCCACGAGGTCATCGGCGAGGAAGCTCGCGCCCAGATCCTGGCCCAGGCCGGCCGGTTGCCGGACGCCGTCTGCGCCTGCATCGGCGGCGGCTCCAATGCCATCGGGATCTTCCACGGCTTCCTGGATGACCCCTCGGTGAAGATCTACGGCTTCGAAGCCGGCGGGGAAGGCGTCGAAACCGGCCGCCACGCCGCCACCATCACCCTGGGCAAGCCCGGCGTGCTGCACGGTGCCCGCTCCTACCTTATGCAGGACGACGACGGCCAGACCATCGAGTCGCATTCGATCTCGGCCGGTCTGGACTATCCGGGCGTCGGACCCGAACACTCCTACCTCGCCGACATTGGCCGGGTCAGCTACGAACCCATCACCGACAGCGAGGCCATGGAGGCCTTCCGGCTGCTGTGCCGTACCGAGGGCATCATTCCGGCGATCGAGTCCGCGCACGCCCTCGCCGGTGCCATCAAGGTCGGCCAGCGCCTCGCCGCAGCCGGCGGCGACGCAGACAGCCCCGTCGCGGAGAAGATCGTGATCGTGAACCTCTCCGGCCGCGGCGACAAGGATGTGGCCACCGCCGCGGAATGGTTCAACCTGCTGGACCAGGATTCACCCGAAGCCGAGATCGCCCAGGAGGGGGAGCAGCTGTGAGCACCGAGGACACCAGCTCAGAAGCCACTGCCGGCGGGACAGCCCCAGGCGCCGCCGGCACTACCGGGCACGCGAGCAAGTCCGCGGCGGCCATCGACCGGGCCAAGGCCCAGGGACGCGCCGCCCTCATCGGGTACCTGCCCGCCGGGTACCCGAGCGTCCAGGACACCATCGCCGCGGGCATCGCGCTGGCCGAAAACGGCGCCGACCTGATTGAGATCGGCATCCCCTATTCGGACCCCGTGATGGACGGCCAGGTCATCCAGGCCGCAACCACTGAGGCCCTCGCCAACGGTTTCCACGTCGCGCAGGTCTTCGATGTGGTGCGCGGTATCACGAGTAAGACCGAGGCCGCCGTGCTGGTCATGACCTACTGGAACCCCGTGCTGCGGATGGGCGTAGACGAATTTTCCCGCCGCCTGGCCGAAGCCGGGGGCGCCGGCCTCATCACCCCCGACCTGATCCCGGACGAGGCTGCGGAGTGGATGGCCGCCTCTGACAAGTACGGCCTGGACCGGGTGTTCCTCGTGGCACCGTCTTCCACCCCCGAGCGGATGAAGCGCACCGTGGACGCGAGCCGCGGCTTTGTCTACGCGGTCTCGATCATGGGCGTCACCGGCGCCCGCGCCTCGGTGAGCTCCGCCGCCAAGGACGTCGTCGCCGCGGCCCACGCCGCCGGTGCCGAGCGCGTCTGCGTCGGCCTGGGCGTCTCCAACGCGGGGCACGTTCGCGAAATCGCCGCCTACGCCGACGGCGTCATTGTCGGCACGGCCCTCGTCGCGGCGATCGGTGAGGGCGGCGTGGATGCTGTAGCGTCCTTGACGAAAGAGCTCAGCACCGGCCTCAGCCAGGAAGAAGCGTAAGCAATGCAGTCAGTCCTCCACGCGGCAGCGATGGTTTCCGCGAGCATTCCGAGTCCGGGCTGGTCCGGTTTCGATATCCCGCTGCCCTGGGGGACCCTGCGCATCCACGCCTACGCGCTGTGCATCCTGGCCGGCATCGTCGTCGGCCTGTGGCTGACGTCGGTGCGCTGGGCGCGCCGTGGCGCGCCTGAGGGCAGCGTCTGGGACATCGCCATCTGGGCGATCCCGTTCGGCATCGTCGGCGGGCGGCTTTACCACGTGGTGTCCTCCCCGGACGCCTACTTCGGTCCCGGCTTCGACGGCACCGGCGACCTGTCCCTGATTCCACAGATCCAACGTGGCGGGCTCGGCATTTGGGGCGCCGTTGTACTCGGCGTCGTCGGCGCCTGGATTGGCTGCCGCCGCGCGGGCGTCAAGCTCAGCGCCTTTGTGGACGCCGCGGCCCCGGGCCTGCTGCTGGCCCAGGCGATCGGCCGCTGGGGAAACTACTTTAACCAGGAACTTTTCGGCGCCCCCACCACCCTGCCGTGGGGCCTCCAGATCGACCCGTCCAACCCCAACTTCCCGGCCGGTATGCCCGCCGACACCCTGTTCCACCCGACCTTCCTCTACGAATCGCTGTGGAGCCTCGTGGGGGTTGCGGCGTTGCTGGCATTGGACCGGAAGTTCTCCTTCCGCCGCAGCCGGCTCTTCTGGCTCTACGCCATCTACTACACGCTGGGCCGGGTCTGGATCGAGGCGCTGAGGATCGACGACGCCGAGCAGATCAGTCTGTTCGGCATCACCACGCGGCTCAACGTCTGGACCAGTATCTTCGTGTTGGTCGCCGCGCTGGTGGTCTTCATCGTCCTCGGCCTGCGCAAGACTGACGGGTCGGACACTCCGTACCTGCCGGGGCGCGAACCGGAAACCGCGGCGGCGGTGAACGACGGCGCGGACGCGGACGCCGTCGCCGACGGCAAAACCAAAGAAGATGCCGCCGACGCCGACGCCGACGCCGGCACCGACGCCGGCACCGTCGCTGCCGGCGACACCGGCACCGACGCTGCCGGCGACACCGGCACCGACGCTGCCGGCGTCCACCATGCGGACTCTCATGTCTCAGATACTGAGTCGCGTGATAATCTCCCGGAGGGCCAAAGCGATGGGGGCCGCGCTCTGGCTTCGACCGATGCGGCTGCGGCTGCGTCGGGCGGGGAACCCGCCGACGGCACCAAACCTGCCGGCGAAAGGCCGGCAGCCGGAGTATCCGGCCGGCGTGCCGTGGGAACCATTCCGGACGCTGACAGCACCAAGTAGCTCAGCGCCGACAACCGGGCTGCAGGGCGACCGCCTGCTGGGCCCGGGTCCACAGCGTCGTGGCGACAGGGTTTGCATGGACTACCGGCAGCAGACAGCCGAACACCGTGCAAACCAGGGCCGGCGGTCCGCGTAACTGTTCGTACAGAAAGCGGTGCTGGCCTACAATTCGAGTAGGAAAATCACGTTGTTGCGCCCGTCACACCGGCGCCTCGATTCGGGCCAATGTTGTCCCTCCCATACGCACGATCAGGAGGAAGGACGTCTCCCATGACCCAAACCCTGCACAGCCCCAGCTGGTCCGGTCCGGACCAGCCCAGCACAGCCATGTCGCCGTTCAAACGTTTTGCGGCCCTGCCCGACGCCGCCGGACTCTACAACCCGGAGCACGAGAAGGACGCCTGCGGACTGGCCATCATCGCCACCCTGCGCGGCGAGCCCGGCTACGACATTGTGGCAGCCGCACTGACGGCCCTGCGCAACCTCGAACACCGCGGTGCCGTCGGCGCCGATGAGGGAACCGGCGACGGCGCCGGACTCCTCATGCAGGTGCCCGACGAGTTCTTCCGCGCCGTCGCCGACTTCGAACTCCCCGCCCCGGGCCAGTACGTCGTGGGCACCGCCTTCCTACCGGCCGAACAGCGTGAATCCGACGCCGCCAAGACGGGCATCGAGAGCCTCGCGGCCGACGAGGGCCTGACCGTCCTCGGCTGGCGCGAAGTCCCGATCGTAGCCGACTTGGTCGGTGCCATGGCCCGGGCCTGCATGCCCTACTTCGCGCAGCCGTTCTTCGCTTCCAGCACCGGCGAAACGCTCACGCGCAACGAACTCGATTCCCGCGCCTGGCGGATCCGCAAGCGCGCGCAGAACAAGTTCGGCGTGTACTTCCCCTCGCTGTCGTCCCGGACCATCGTTTACAAGGGCATGCTGACCACCGCGCAGCTGGAACCGTTCTACCCGGACCTTTCGGACACCCGCTTCAAGACCAAGCTCGCGATCGTCCACTCGCGCTTCTCCACCAACACCTTCCCGTCCTGGCCGCTGGCCCAGCCCTTCCGCACCATCGCGCATAACGGCGAGATCAACACGGTCAAGGGCAACCGGAACTGGATGCGCGCCCGCCAGTCGCAGCTGGCCAACCCGCTGCTCGGGAACAGCCCGGAAGAGCTGTACCCCATCTGCACCCCCGGCGCCTCGGACTCCGCATCCTTCGACGAGGTCGCGGAGTTGCTCTGGCTCTCCGGCCGGCCCATCACGCACTCGATCATGATGATGATCCCCGAGGCCTGGGAAAACCACGCCACGATGGACCCAGCCCGGCGCGCGTTTTACGAATACCACTCGCTGCTGATGGAGCCGTGGGACGGCCCCGCCGCCGTCTCCTTCACCGACGGCAACCTCGTCGGCGCCACCCTGGACCGCAACGGGCTGCGCCCGGGCCGGTACTGGATCACCGAGGACGGCCTGGTCGTTTTCGCCTCCGAAGTCGGCGTGATCGACGTCGAACCCTCCAAGGTGGTCAAGAAGGGCCGCGTCTCACCCGGCAAGATGTTCCTCGTGGACACCGACGCCGGCCGGGTCATCGACGACGCCGAGGTCAAGGCCGAGGTCGCCGCAGCCAACCCGTGGGCCGAATGGGTCAAGGACAACCTGATCGACCTCAAGGACCTGCCCGAACGCGAGCACGTCGTGCACACCGCCGCCTCGGTCAACATCCGCCAGCGCACGTTCGGCTACACCACCGAGGAACTGAAGATCCTGCTCGGCCCGATGGCCCGCACCGGCGCAGAACCCCTGGGTGCCATGGGCTCGGACACCCCGGTGGCAGTCCTCTCCAAACGGCCGCGGCTGCTCTTCGATTACTTCGTGCAATCCTTCGCCCAGGTCACCAACCCGCCGCTGGACGCGATCCGCGAGGAACTCGTCACCTCCCTGACCTGCGCAATCGGCCCCAACGGCAACCTGCTGGATACCAAACAGGTCCGGCAGCCCCAGGTTTCGCTGCCGTTCCCGGTGATCAACAACGACCAGTTGGCCAAGATCGCGAACATCGACAACGCCGACGGCGACCGGGTCGCCATGAAGGTCCGCGGCCTGTACCGCCCCGAGGGCGGCGAACACGCCCTGCGCGCCCGGTTGACCGAAATCTGCGAGCAGGTCTCGGGCGCCATCAACCGCGGCGTGCAGTACGTCGTGCTCTCGGACCGTGACTCGAACGCCCAGTGGGCTCCGATCCCGTCCCTGCTGCTGGTCAGCGCCGTGCACCACCACCTGCTGCGCAGCGCCAACCGCACCAAGACGGCGCTCGTAGTCGAGGCCGGCGACGTCCGCGAAACCCATCACGTGGCCGTGCTGATCGGCTACGGCGCCTCCGCCGTGAACCCGTACCTGGCGATGGAATCCGTCGAACAGCTGATCGCGGCGGGCGACGTCGTCGGCGTCACCCCGCAGGACGGCGTCTACAACCTGATCAAGGGCCTCGGCAAGGGCGTCCTGAAGATCATGTCCAAGATGGGCATTTCCACCGTCGCCTCCTACACCGGCGCCCAGACCTTCGAAGCGCTCGGCCTGGGCCAGGACCTCGTGGACGAGTACTTCGCCGGCACGAACTCCCAGCTGGGCGGCGTCGGCCTCGACGTCGTCGCCGCGGAAGTCGCGGCGCGCCACCGGATGGCGTACCCGGAGAACGGCATCGAAGTCCCGCACCAGCCCCTGCTGGGCGGCGGAGAGTACCAGTGGCGCCGGGACGGCGAGCCGCACCTGTTCAACCCGGAGACCGTGTTCCGGCTGCAGCACGCCACGCGGGAGCGCCGCTACGACATCTTCAAGGCCTACACCCGCGGCGTGGACGACCAGTCCGAGAACCTGATGACCCTGCGCGGACTGCTCAAGTTCAAGGGCGGCCTGCGCCCCGCGGTCCCGCTCCAGGAAGTGGAGCCCGTCTCCAGCATCGTCAAGCGGTTCTCCACCGGCGCGATGAGCTACGGCTCCATCTCGCAGGAAGCCCACGAGACCCTCGCGATCGCGATGAACCGGCTCGGCGCCAAGTCGAACACCGGCGAAGGCGGCGAGGACGTGGACCGGCTGCTGGACCCGACCCGCCGCTCGGCGGTCAAGCAGATCGCGTCGGGCCGCTTCGGCGTCACCAGCCTCTACCTGTCCAACGCCGACGACATCCAGATCAAGATGGCGCAGGGCGCCAAGCCCGGCGAAGGCGGCCAGCTGATGGCCCAGAAGGTCTACCCCTGGGTGGCCCGGACCCGGCACTCCACGCCCGGCGTCGGGCTCATCTCGCCGCCCCCGCACCACGACATCTACTCGATCGAGGACCTCGCGCAACTGATCTACGATGCCAAGCGTGCCAACCCCTCGGCCCGCGTGCACGTCAAGCTCGTCTCCGAGGTCGGGATCGGCACCGTGGCGGCCGGCGTCACGAAGGCCAAGGCCGACGTCGTGCTGGTGTCCGGCCACGACGGCGGCACCGGCGCCTCGCCGCTAAACTCGCTCAAGCACGCCGGTGTGCCGTGGGAACTCGGCCTCGCCGAGACCCAGCAGACCCTGATGCTCAACGGCCTGCGCGACCGCGTGGTGGTGCAAGTGGACGGCCAGCTCAAGACCGGTCGCGACGTCGTCATCGCCGCGCTGCTCGGCGGCGAGGAATTCGGTTTCGCCACCGCGCCGCTGGTGGTGTCCGGCTGCATCATGATGCGCGTCTGCCACCTGGACACCTGCCCGGTGGGCGTCGCAACCCAGAACCCCGAGCTGCGCTCACGCTTCACCGGCAAGCCCGAATTCGTGGTCAACTTCTTCGAATTCCTCGCCGAGGAAGTCCGCGAGATCCTCGCGGAGCTCGGCTTCCGGAGCTTGGAGGAAGCGATCGGCCACGCCGAGATGCTCGACACCCGTGAGGCGATCAGCCACTGGAAGGCCGAAGGGCTGGACCTGGATCCGATCCTGCACGGCCTCGAATTCGACGACGACGCTCCGCTGCGCAACCTCACCGGCCAAAACCACGAGCTGGACAAGCATTTCGACCAGCGCCTGATCGGTATGGCTGCCGAGGCCCTCAGCGACCGCACTCCGGTGAAAATCGCCGTCAACGTGATCAACACGGACCGCTCTGTTGGCACCATGCTCGGCCACGTGGTCACCAAGACCTTCAGTACCGATCTGCTCGCTGCCGACACGATCGATGTCACCCTGACCGGCACCGCCGGCCAGTCGCTCGGCGCCTTCCTGCCGGCCGGAATCACGCTGCGGATGTTCGGCGACTCCAACGACTACGTCGGCAAGGGACTCTCCGGCGGCCGCATCATCGTCCGCCCGGACCGGACCAACGTCTTCGCGGCGGAGCGGAACGTGATCGCGGGCAACGTGATCGGCTACGGCGCCACCAGCGGCGAGCTGTACCTCCGTGGCCAGGTGGGGGAGCGCTTCATGGTGCGCAACTCCGGCGCCACCGCGGTGGTCGAAGGCATCGGCGACCACGGCTGCGAGTACATGACCGGCGGCCAGGCCCTCATCATCGGGCGCACCGGCCGCAACTTCGGCGCCGGCATGTCCGGCGGCACCGCGTACGTCCTTGACCTGCGGACCGAACGGGTCAACAAGCAGGCCCTCGACGCCGGCGAGCTGCAACTGCTCGAACTCGACGCCGAAGACCGCGACATCGTCCACGGCCTCCTCGCCAAGCACCTCGAAGAAACCGAGTCGCAGCTCGCGGCCCGGCTCCTCGAGGACTTCGACGACACCGCGGCCCGCATTACCAAAGTCCTGCCGCGTGATTACGCGGCCGTCCTGCAAACCCGTCTTGACGCCATCGAAGAGGGCCTGGACCCCGACGGCGAAGAAGTTTGGTCTCGAATCCTGGAGGTGACCGGTGGCTGATCCACGCGGATTTCTGAAAGTACGCCAGCGTGAAACGCAGCCGCGCCGTCCCGTCCCGGTCCGCATCATGGACTGGAAGGAAGTCTACGAGGCACAGGAAAAGGGTGTCCTGAAGAGCCAGGCCGGCCGCTGCATGGACTGCGGCGTCCCCTTCTGCCACCAGGGCTGCCCGCTGGGCAACCTCATCCCGGAGTGGAACGACCTCATCTGGCGGGACAAGGGCGAGGAAGCGATCGAGCGGCTGCACGCCACCAACAACTTCCCCGAGTTCACCGGCCGGCTCTGCCCGGCACCGTGCGAGGCCTCGTGCGTGCTCGGCATCAACCAGCCGGCCGTGACCATCAAGCAAGTCGAGGTCTCCATCGTGGACCAGGCCTTCGAGCACGGCTGGGTCAACCCGCTGCCGCCGGCGCGCCTCTCCGGCAAGACCGTCGCCGTCGTCGGCTCCGGCCCCGCCGGCCTGGCTGTCGCCCAGCAGCTGACCCGCGTGGGCCACACCGTGGCCGTCTATGAGCGCGACGACAAGATCGGCGGCCTGCTGCGCTATGGCATTCCGGACTTCAAGATGGAAAAAGATCACGTGGACCGCCGCCTGGACCAGATGAAGGCCGAAGGCACCCGCTTCCGGACCGGCGTCACCGTCGGCACCGACGTCACCTGGGAGCAGCTGCGCCGGCGCTACGACGCCGTCGTGGTCGCCACCGGCGCCACCGTCCCGCGGGACCTGCCGATCCCGGGCCGCGAACTCGACGGCGTGCACTTCGCGATGGACTACCTCGTCCCGTCCAACCGGGTGGTGGCCGGCGAGACGGTGGAAAACCAGATCAACGCCGCCGGCAAGCACGTCGTGATCCTTGGCGGCGGCGACACCGGCGCGGACTGCCTCGGTACCGCCCACCGCCACCAGGCAGCGTCGGTAACCACGTTGGCGATCGGCAAGCAGCCGTCCGCCGAGCGGGCCGCGCACCAGCCTTGGCCGACGTTCCCGACCTTGTTCGAGGTGGCCAGCGCCCACGAGGAAGGCGGCGAACGCACGTACCTCGCGTCCACCGTCGAGTTCGTCGGCGAGAACGGCAAACTGACCGGCGTGAAGGTGGCCGAGACCGAATTTGTCGACGGGAAGCGGCTGCCTAAGCCTGGTACCGAGCGGATCATCCCCGCGGACCTCGTGTTCCTGTCCCTGGGCTTCACCGGCGCGGAGCCGGCCGGGATCACCGAGCAGGTCAGCGCCGAGTTCGACGGACGCGGGAACGTGGCGCGGGACGGCCACTACATGACCAACACCGAAGGCGTATTTGTCGCGGGCGACGCCGGCCGCGGCCAGTCCCTGATCGTCTGGGCCATCGCCGAGGGCCGCGCCTGCGCCGCCGCGGTGGACAAGTTCCTGATGGGCAGCACTATTCTTCCGGCGCCCGTAGCGCCCACGGACCGGGCGATCGCCGTCCTGTAGTCCGGTCCGGCCCCTCCGTGGGCCGGACCGGGACACCGGCCGTTCTTCCCCGCGACACCTCGAAACGTTCAACAGACAACTAGGGTAGGCATATGAGACGCGCAAAAATTGTGGCCACTTTCGGACCGGCGATCGCGAGCTTCGAGAACACGCTTGCCGTGCTCGAGGCCGGGGTCGACGTGGCCCGGATGAACATGAGCCACGGAGACTACACCGTGCACGACAACACGTACGAGAACGTCCGCAAGGCGGCCGGGCAGCTCGGCAAGCCGGTCGCCATCATGGCCGACCTGCAGGGGCCGAAGATCCGCCTCGGCCGGTTCGTCGACGGCCCGTACCTGCTTGCCGTCGGTGACACCTTCACGATCACCACCGAGGACGTGCCGGGCACCAAGGACATCTGCTCGACGACGCTCAAGACCCTGACCGAGGACGTCAACCCGGGCGACGCGCTGCTGATCGACGACGGCAAGGTGGCCCTGCGCGCGCTGGAGGTCGACGACGTCAAGGTCGTCGCCACCGTGACGGTGGGAGGCTACGTGTCCAACAACAAGGGCATCAACCTGCCCGGCGTCGCCGTGAACGTGCCGGCGCTGAGCGAAAAGGACGAGGATGATCTGCGCTGGGCGATGCGCCGCGGCGTGGACATGGTCGCGCTGTCCTTCGTCCGTGACGCGTCGGACATCGACCGCGTGCACGAAATCATGGATGAAGAGGGCCGCCGGGTGCCGGTCATCGCCAAGATCGAGAAGCCGCAGGCCGTGGACCAGCTTCCCGAGATCATCGACGCCTTTGACGCGATCATGGTGGCCCGTGGCGACCTGGGCGTGGAACTTCCGCTCGAGGAAGTGCCGATCGTGCAGAAGCGCGCCATCGAGCTGGCCCGCCGCTGGGCCAAGCCGGTTATCGTGGCCACGCAGGTGCTCGAATCGATGATCGAGAACCCGCGTCCGACCCGCGCCGAGGCCTCCGACTGCGCCAACGCCGTGCTCGACGGCGCCGACGCGGTAATGCTCTCCGGCGAGACCAGCGTGGGCAAGTACCCGATCGAAACCGTCAAGGTGATGGCCCGGATCATTGAATCCACCGAGGTCCACGGCCTGGAGCGCGTCCCGCCGCTGGGGACCAAGCCTAAGACCCGCGGCGGCGCCATCACCCGTGCCGCCGTCGAGATCGCCGACCAGCTGGAAGCGAAGTACATCTGTACCTTCACCCAGTCCGGTGACTCCGCTCGCCGGCTCTCGCGGCTGCGCCCGATCCGGCCGGTCTTCGCGTTCACCCCGATGGAGCATGTCTGGAACCAGCAGGCACTGACCTGGGGCATCCAGCCGGTGCTGGTCCCGATGGTGGGCCACACCGACGAGATGACCGCCCAGGTGGACCGCAGCCTGCTGGAAATGGATCTCGTGGAAGATGGCGACCTGGTGGTCATCGCGGCCGGTTCGCCTCCCGGAAAGGCCGGTTCCACGAACATGCTGAAGGTCCACCGCGTCGGCGACCTCGCCGACGCCGGCAGCCATGGCGAGGCCGTCGTGGCCAAGGACAAGCTCGGTCCCTGGCCGGAAAAGAAGAAGAAGAACAACAAGGTCTAGTTCGTCCTCGCAGACGACAAAGGGAGGGTCCCGCCGCGTGAAGTCCAGCGGCGGGACCCTCCTTTTTTCGTTGTGCAGTTGTTCCGGTGGCTTGTTGGCCGGGGGTTAGTTGACCTGGTTGATGATGGTCTCGGCAACCTCGCGCATGCTCAGGCGGCGGTCCATCGAGGTCTTCTGGATCCAGCGGAAGGCTTCCGGCTCCGTCAGGCCCATCTTGGTGGTGAGCAGGCTCTTGGCGCGCTCCACGAGCTTGCGGGTGGCGAACTGCTCCTGCAGGTCGCTGACCTCGTTCTCGAGGGCCTTGATTTCCTCGTGGCGGGACAAAGCGATCTCAATGGCCGGAATCAGGTCCGCCGGGGTGAAGGGCTTGACCACGTAGGCCATGGCGCCGGCGTCGCGGGCCCGCTCGACGAGCTCCTTCTGGCTGAATGCGGTCAGCAGTACCACCGGGGCGATCCGGGCCTTGACGATCTTCTCCGCGGCGGAGATGCCGTCCATTACGGGCATCTTGACGTCCATCAGGACGAGGTCCGGCTTCAATTCCTCGGCGAGCTGCACGGCCTTCTCACCGTTGTCCGCTTCGCCTACGACGTCGTAGCCCTCGCCGCGCAGGATCTCGATGATGTCGAGGCGGATGAGGGTCTCATCCTCGGCGACAACGACGCGGCGCGCCGGCTGGGAAGTGGGGCTTGACTCCGTCTGTTCTGACACGGGAACTCCTTGGAAAGGTACGGCGGGAACTAGACCATCATAGGGTTTGCCCGCTGGTGTACTGGGGGCCGGTTGGGATCGATGCGGCGTCACTGGCGCGATTCTGGAATTCAGCCTATCTGCATGTAGAGTAATTTCGCGCACCGGAAGCGATCGCGTTGCTCACAACACCAGTGGGCAGCGAACATCACAACCGGTGTACTCCGCGCCCGAGTGGCGGAATTGGCAGACGCGCCGCACTCAAAATGCGGTATCGAAAGGTGTGTGGGTTCGAGTCCCACCTCGGGCACAGTGTTTCCGCAGGTCAGGGGCTTTTTGGTGTCATTTCGTGTGCACAATGTGCACACACTCGCCTCTGAACTGATGTTCCGGGTTTGTGGTCCCGGACGGCCTATTTGGTTGTATGGGGGAGCGGCCGACTAAAGCACGCCGAGTACCTCCCTTTTGGGTGTTTGCTGGGCGTTCATCCTCGCTCGTCCTTCCGTTGGGTTTTCGCTTTCACCACTTCATGGTGGCTGGGGCCGCTTACAACCTGACTTGCTGAGTATTCGTAGATCGACCCGGGTTGCGGCCGCTCCCGAAGTTTCCGCTCTGAACTCTGATACCTGTTCATGTAGGAATGCCGGGGGAACGGCAAGACATAGAAACTGATCCTGAGCAGATCCTGTGATCGCTGAGCTGGCCAGTCGGTAGGCGGGGCCGGCCTCGAGGGCGAGTCGTAGGAAGGGGGGCTTTGCTTCCATGGTGTTCCCACAGAGGCCCAGCCGTCGGGTGTGGCGCGGTCGGGCCTTCACAATTGGGACTGTTTTCCTCGCCTGAGTGTCGTCGCGGACTTCTTGACCGGGACTTGCTAGGCTATCGCCCGATCGAGCACCCGCTCGTCGATAAGGGCAAACCCGGCGCGAGCCGGGGACGCAAAGCCACGGGACCCACGCGGTCAGCCGGGCCGCCGAACTGCAAAGGTGTCCACCATGCCACTGATCATCCCGTACGCCCTCCGATAGCTGAGGCGCCGGACGCGACGTAGCCAAGGGCTTCACGGATCCGGCGCCACAGCAACGTAGCCGCTGGCCCCTGCGCCGACAGGGACATGGACGGATCCTCCGTCCGCCTCCCGCCGCGCCTCCGTGCGGCCAGAACCCGGCAGGAAACGTCCGGGGCCCGGCGCTGCGAGCTGCAATTTATGATGCCTTCACCGCAGTCGCCGACTGTCCGGACATCGGCGTTCCGGAGCCGACGCACCTGCCGCTTGACGAGAAAGACCTCTTCGACGTGACATCCACCCAAACCGACCAGGGACCATCGCTGAAGCCTGGTATCCGCACCACCCTCCGCAACGATGCTGACACCGGTGAAGTCGCTCCGTCCGCCGAGCACCGCCTCCGGATCCTTGAAGGAGCCGTCTCCGACCTTGCGAGCCACGCCCCGATTCAGGAAATGCTGGACCGGGTCGCCGTCAGGGCCGCTTCCGCCCTGCACGCCCAAGGGCATTTGCTGGCCATCCGACTGCCGACGGGTGGCCGATACCTCCATGTCCAGGGAACCGGTGCTGACCTTGTCGGCGGACTGGCCGAAGACGGCGTCACCCTCAGTGAGGAGGCGGCGTCCCGGACGGGTCTGACGGTGCTCAGTGAGCCGGTCATCTCAAAGCGGCAGTGCTATGGCGTGCTGGCGGCCGTCGCTGCCCCCGGGGATGAGTTCGCGCCCGGGGACGCCGCCACGTTGGCCGCCTATGCCGGCAGCGCCGCGGCTACCCTCGACATCGACGTCGCCATGGTCGAGGCTGAGGAAAATGCTGCGACAGCACGGCTGCTGTTGCAGCTCGCCCAAGACCTGGCCATGCAATCTACGACTGCTACCGTGGCGGAGGCGATAGCCGATGCGATCCCTGTCCTTTCGGGTGCGGACCGCGCCGCCGTCGCGGTCTGGGACACGACGTCCGGCGAAGTCCGAGTTGCGGGGATGAGCGGCTGGAGCGGTGAGCTGGCGGAAAAACACGCCGCCTATGTTGCCATGGTGAAGGACAGCCCGGAGCTTACCGAGCTACTCGCGCACGGTTCACCCATGCTGGTGGACCGGAGCGGTTCGGACTGGGCGAACGCCATGTTTAGGGAGTTTGATTTCACTGCGTTTGCGGCTGTTCCCATCATCGCCGGCAAGGGACTTACTGGCCTTGTGGTGGCGTACTGGGCAGATCGGGTGGCGCCTGAACGCATGGACTCTGTCTTGGCGCAGCGGCTCACCGGTTTGGCCGGCCTCGCGGCGGTCGCGCTGGACAACGTGCGCTTGCTGGAGACTACGAGACACCAGGCGTTGCACGATTCGCTGACCGGACTTCCTAACCGGTCCCTGCTCGAGGACCGGCTGGAAGCAGCGCTGGCCCATTCCGGACGGACCCGACTCCGGGTGGGTCTACTGTTTTGCGACGTGAACAGGTTCAAGCGCATCAACGACAGCTTGGGCCACGCGGCCGGTGACGCGGCGCTCCGCCATGTCGCCGCGCAGCTCAGGGGCGCCGTGCGCGCCGCCGACACCGTGGCCCGGTACAGCGGTGACGAATTCGTCGTCCTCATCCCCGACGTCGAAAACGCGTCGGAAGTCGAACGCGTGGCCGACCGAATCCGTGCAAGCCTCGCCACGGGGGCCGAGGTCAACGGCAGGAAGGTCTTCGTCGACGTCACCATTGGCAGCAGTATCAGCGGCCCGCTCGCGCCGTTTCGGCAAGACAGTCCCGATGAGCTGTCGGAGACGGCCCGCCGGCTCATTGAACAGGCGGACGTCGAGATGTACCGGACAAGGGCACGCTCCCGCGGCCAGATTCCACCCGACGTGACACGCGAAAGCACCTTGCGCCTCGAAACCGATCTGCGCGGGGCCGCCCTCCGGGGCGAGCTGCGCGTCGAGTACCAGCCACAGGTCGACGTAGCCACGAACGCCGTCGTGGGAGCTGAGGCCCTTGTCCGGTGGCAGCACCCCGAACTTGGGTTACTGCTCCCGAGTGACTTCATTGGGCTTGCCGAAGAGAGCCGCCTGATTCTTGAAGTCGGTGCACACGTGCTCCAGGAAGCCTGCCGCGCCGGCGCTGTTCTGCACGCCCAGGGGTACCCCTTGCAGATGTCCGTGAACGTTTCTGCCGTTCAGCTCCTGAGTCCGGGCTTCACCTGGCTGGTTCGGGACACACTGACGGGCACCGGCTTCCCGGCGGCAGCTCTGACCCTGGAGATCACCGAATCGCAGGCCCTTGCCGAAGGGGCTGCCGGTGACAGCGACCTTCACGACCTCAGGGCGCTTGGCGTGTCTTTATCCATCGATGACTTCGGAACCGGGTATTCGTCCCTGGCCCAGTTGCACCGGTTGCCAGTGGCGGAAGTCAAAATCGACAGGGCCTTTATCAGCCGGCTTTCCGACTCCGAGGAATCATCGTCGGCGTTCGTCGCCGCGATCATCGGACTGGGCCATGGGTTGGGACTGGGCGTTATCGCGGAGGGCGTCGAAACGACCGCTCAGCTGGACGCGCTGCGAGCCCTGGGTTGTCAGCGGGCCCAGGGCTACCTGCTGGGTAAACCGGGTGACCTCATTGCACTCGAGGCTTTACTCCGGGCCGGTCAGGCGCGTGACGACTTCCCGGATAGTGAGACTGAGACTCCTCAGGCAGGGGCCGTCCGCTGGACGTTGCTCACGGACATGCGCGACTCGCTGGCCCGCATCAGCGAAGCCGTGGCCGGGGCAGGCTTCCAAACGGAATTGACCACTGAGGCAGGCATCCGTGTCTGTGTACCGCGTTCCCTGCGGAAGCGCCGCTGGCCCTCCAGGCTGACAGGGTCGCTGTCAGCCTCAACACGGGGAACCGAGGTCTCTTGGACCGCAGAAAGCGGGGCCCTCCGCCGCGATCATCTGCTCGCCATGGAAGAACAGCTTCCGGAAGGGTCGGTTTATTACCACGGAGTAACCGCGGCAGCCGCGCGGGCCGGTCTGCCTAACCTCGCCCTGAACGACCTGCGAAACATCACGGCACTTCTGAGCCGCGATGAAACAGCCCGCTCCATCGGCTCCGGCCACCTCCGCGATCAAGGAGGCTACTTGCTCCTGACAGGACAGCGCCTACTCTTCGTGGAATCAGGGCTCACCGCATCAGAGCCGCTGCTGGACTTGTGTCTGGGCTCCATTGAAAAGCTGTCGATGGGGAAACGGAGCCCAGGCGAGACAATCACGATCGTGAAAGCCGGCCAGACAACGGAGATCACCAGGCTCGGTCACGGGGAAGGCTACGGGATCGCCCAGGTCTTCCGGGAAACGACGAACGAACGGACCAGGTGATCACTCCTGGAGAGGCGAAACCGGGAGGGGCATGAAAATACCTCCCCGCCTGATGAAATTACCGCTTCCGTCGGGGTGGTTGCGGCGAGTGCGGCCGGACCGTACCTGTCCCGGTGATCATTGGGGGCCTGCGCCCCACACGGGGTCGAAATCGGGGTGGCCCGCGTAGCCTGAGGCGAGGATGTTGAGCATCGAGCGGCGAGCGAAGGAAGCTCGCCTTGGGCGTCTGCGGTGTCGGTGATGCCTTCCTGCGCGGCCCGCTTCCACTCCGCGAGGATCGCTCGTTTCTGGGCGCACTCCGCAAGCATGTCTGAGGCGAGAGTCGATGAAGTTGAGGGGTCGGCTCCGATATAAACGGAGCCGATGTGCCGGTGCTCTTCACGCTCAGGGCGATGGCCGACAGAGGCATCAGGGCGCCCTTGACCAGACTTTCTCGGGTACCTCTGGAGGTGGACGGGCTGCCCTTGATGGTCAGTTTGGGCAGGTCCCGGCCGACCTGCACACCAACGGACCCGTCGCCTCGCGTGATGATTGAGTCGAATACGGCCTCGCCCAGCGAGCCGCCGTAAACATTGAAGCCGCTGGCACCCCTCGCTGTACCTTCGCCACCCGGTGGAGCAGTCATGTAGGGCAGGACCAGGCAGACGACCTCTGCCGGGTCAAGGTCATCGGGCACCTCGACCGCTTCCGCCTCGGGCACGCAGACGCGCTCCGCATATGCACCCCAGACGGTCAATGCTGCAACCCGATCTCCCACACGCAGTCTGGAGCATCCGACGCCGAGTTCCTCCACAACGCCCACGAGCTCATAGCCAGGCGTAAACGACGGCTTCGGAACATGGAAATAAATACCGGCCCGCAGTTGCGAATCCGTGAACGACACCCCGGCGGCCACCACCCTGACAGCGACCTCCCCGGCGGCAGGCCGAGGATCCTCGGCCTCTACGAACTTCATGACCTCCGGGCCACCGAATCGGTCGACAACGACGCGTTTCATGGCTCCAGCCTTCTGCACAGCCTGTGACCGAGATAGGGCTTTACGACCTGGCGAGGACGAGGACGTACCAGCGAAACGCTGACGCACAACATTCTGAAGTTGAAGAATCATTCACGGGCAGCCCTCAGCCGGCTCTCGTGTAGCGGTGCAGTTCCGCGCAATGATGAATTGAAGCTCCGGTCAACCGCTATTTGGCCGGGGCTTCGCCATTTCCGGTGGTCAGACCCCTACGATGATGACGTAATCACCGAAACGTCGAACAGGGGACCCATGAGCTATCAGCAGCCGTATCCGTCAGCACAGCCTGCCTACAATGCCGAGCCTCCGCTCTGGGCCCCGTACTACGGGGCGCCCTTCCAGGTCGCGGTGCGGCGGTTCTTCAAGAAATATGCGACGTACAACGGCCGCGCCAGCCGAAGTGAATACTGGTGGTGGATGCTGGTTTCCGTCCTCGTCTCCATCGTCATCAACATGATCATCGGAAGCGGCACGTCCGCGACGGCCTCCGGCTCTGCAGCCGGCCCCGGAACGGCAATCGGCGGCGTCCTGGCCCTCATTTGGGGCCTGGCCACGATCATCCCGGGCCTCGCCCTAGCCGTGCGGCGGCTGCATGACGTGAACATGAGCGGCTGGATGCTGCTGATCGCACTTGTGCCGCTGTTGGGTGCCGTGGCGCTGCTGGTCATCATGATCCTGCCGCCCAACCCCGCCGGCCAGCGCTTCGACCGGCCCGAAGGCGCACCGCTCTACAAAACGAGCTAGGCGCGGACGCCAGAGCAGCCCCGGTTTATGAGCGCCGGGGCTGTTCTGTCGGGTCTGGTCAGCCGTTGGTCAGCAGGTACCGGACCCGGCGGCCCGGGCGGTCGTCCTGGTCGATGTCCGGGGCGATCAAGGCAACGTCCCAGCCGCCCTGACGACCGGGCCGATCAGGCCTGAGTCGCCGACGACCAATGCCCGACGGGCCAGCTGGCCTGGGTGTCGCAAGCAAGCCCCCGTGGACCCCAACAACATGGCCAATAGGCCAAACGAAAGTCAAACAGCGTCACTGCGAAGAACCGCTGGGCGTTCTTGTGTCGCGCTGCCCGCAGTCATTGACAAAGGGCCCGCAGAACTGTCACAAGGAAGATCGGCCGGGAGCGGGCGGGTGTAGGAACCCGGAAGACGTGTCGAATGCTGAGCCGTCTGGAGGTCGCGGAGAACCTGCTCCCGCCCATCAAGGCCGTCTTCGAGGAGTTCTCCGACGCGGAAAACTACCTCCGAGTGCCCCTCAGGAACCCCTCCGGCGGGCACGTCCACCTGCTGCGCGGACGGTGGGAAGGTTGCCGAACGTCGTCCGCCGCCTCGGATTCCCTTACGACGACGCCGGATCGGACGATGGTGAGGGTATGGGCGCAGATGACTGAGCTGGACGGGGACGTGTTCGCCCGGGCCAGCCGCCCGGAGGAACCGAAGCGCATCCCGTTGTGGAAGCTCGAAGAAATGGCCGGCGGTCCGACCCGGCCCGATGGCTGGCGCGGGAACRCCTCTCCGCTGCTCTCCGGCTGGGATGCCTCCCAGATTCGGCCCTCGACACCAGGGCGCGCCGAGCCCCGTGGCCGGTGCGGTTCTTCCGCGCCCTCGGCAGACTGCTGAGGCTCCTGTTCAGGGCGGTCTGCGTCCTTGCTCTCGGCGTATTCCTGGTCGCGGCCGCCCTGTACCTGCACGGTGACCTGAAGCCCTCAGCGTTCCTTGGCGGTCCGGCGCAAGGCCCTGCCGCCGGGGTCCCGAATCCGGTCCCGCCGTTCAGCCTGCCGGTCCCGACTGTCCCGGCCGCGCCAGTTGCGGTACCGCCCCCGGCCGACGCCGCCGGGTCAGCGCCCCGTGTTGTCACCGACCACCCCACCCCGGGCCGGGAAGAAGCCGCCGCCCCGCTGGGCCGGCCCGCGCCGGTCACGGCCCGGTCCGGTTCGTACGCCTTCATGCAGACCACCACTGACGGGAAGCCGGTCAGCTACGACCCGTGCCGGCCGATCCACTACGTCACCCGGGCCGCGAACCAGCCCGCCGCCGGCCCGGCACTCGTCGAAGCCGCCGTCGCCGCGGTGTCGCGGGCGACCGGGCTGGTGTTCATCAACGACGGGCCCACCACGGAGGCCCCGTCCRCGCAGCACCAGTCTTACCAGCCGGACCGGTACGGGGACCGGTGGGCGCCGGTACTCATCGCCTGGGAAACCACCGCGGAGGAACCCCGCTTCACCAATAAGCCCGTCGGGACCAACGTCCTGGGCCTGGGTGGCAGCGAAGCGGTCAGCATCGGCAACTCCGGGTACAGCTACGTCAGCGGACAGCTGGAACTGAACGGACCCGGCCTGCAATCCATGATCAACCGGGAAGGTCCGGCGCAGGCCCGCGGCGTCATCGAACACGAACTCGGCCACGTCGTCGGCCTCGACCATGTCCAGGACCCATCCCAGCTGATGAACCCTTCGGACAGCGTCGGCATCACCACGTACCAGGCCGGCGACCTCAACGGGCTGGCCCTCCTCGGCCAAGGAGCGTGCCGCCCCGGGATCTAAGCGGGGGAGCGTGATGCCCTGCCGCCCTCATCGCCGGCTACTGGCGGGAGGAGCGGGAGACTGCCGGCTCCGACTGTCCCGGGTACGGAGCGGTGTGCGTCTGCGTGGCAATCATCATGGTCCTAGACCTCGAGGCGGGACGGACGGTAGGAGCCGGCACATTGGTACCCTTACCGTTGGACTTGTCGGCTGCGCCTCCCAGAAACTGCGGCGGCCGGCGCCAGCCCGGGAACTCTACGCTTCCGAGCTGAAGGCCTCCGCGTACGCCGAGACCACCTGCGACCGCGGGTACATCCTCTCGACCAAGCACGGCCTCGTCCACCCGGACGCCGTCCTGGAGCCCTAAGACATGAAGCTCGGCACCCTCCTCGGGCCGCCGATCAAGCATTGGGCCGCCGTGCTCCGCAGCCAGCTGGCCGACGAAATTGCCGGCATCGACGACCTGCAGCTCATCGCGCTGTGCGGTGACCAATACCGCACGGCGCTGGAAGGAAGCAAGTGGCCGCATGAGACTCCGATGGACGAATGGGCATCGGCCAGCAACGCGGCTGGCTCACCGCCCAACTGAAAGGGGAGCAGTCCTCGACCTAAGTGGCGTCGGGTCCGAGGCTCATGCTCTCGGACCAGGAAACCCAGTCTTTCGGGTGGATCGAGGGCCGGCCGATGAAGTACCCCTGACCGGCCGTCATGCCAAGCCCCGACACGGACGCGAGCTCCTCCGGAGTTTCGATCCCTTCGGCAATCAGCGTGGCTCCGATCCGGTGAGCGAACTCGACCATGGCCGCACCCAGGGCATGTTGACCCTGGTCGTCGTCGATCCCGGCGATGAGGCTGCGGTCTAGCTTGATGATGTCAGGCCGGATGTGGACCACATGGCGCATCGAGGCGAACCCGGAGCCGGCATCGTCCACGGCGATGCGGAGTCCCGCTTTCCGCAGTGGTGCCAGCACGGCAAGGAGCGGGGCGTATTCGGAGACTTCGAGCCGCTCCGTCAATTCTAGGACGATGCGTTTCAGCGGAATCCCTGAGCACTGGAGCAGTCCGGGCAGCCGCGGATCAAGGCACGTCTCCGGGGACAGATTCAAAGCCACGTAGATCTCCGGGGGAAGTCCCTGCGCCGTCTCTAGTGCCTTTTCCATGGCGGCGAATTCGAGCTCGCTCATCAAGCCGACGATGGCCGCCTCCTTGAACCAGAATTCGGTGCCTGCAGAAGCTTCGTCCACGAACCGGGTGAGCGCCTCGACGCCGAGTAGTTCGCCGCTGGCCAGACTGTGGATAGGCTGGAAAGCGGTCAGCAACCGGCCCTGCTCGAGCATCAACTGAAGCTGTTCGCGGTTCAGGGAGTCGATCGCCTCCTGTGCCGTCAGCGGCGGAAGCATCCGGCTCGTACCCTCGAAACCGCCGGGTTCGTCGCCCTTGGTGGGGCGGAGGGTACCTGAGACCTCCATCCACACGGCGCGGCCGTCGCGGTGACGGCACCTCACACTGACTCCCGCCCAGCCCGGTCCGGAGGCCGCGGTCACGTCGATCCTGGCGCGCGCCAGGTCGCCGCCGTCGATGACGAGGTCGCAACGCTGGCCGAGCAGTTCCTCTGGCGCCCAACCGAGGAGGCTCTCGCTGGTGGGGCTAGAGAACGTAAAGCGGCCTTGGTCGTCGATGGCCCATACCCACTCCTGGCTGGTGGTCAGGACAGTGTCCATCAACTGGGCGGTCGCCCTCGCACGGTGCCTCTCGGCACGGTGCCCTCTGCGGAAACGTGCAGTCAGGACGAGGGCCATGACTATGGGCGCGAGAACGACGAGACCGGCCAGCAACCGGTCCCGAGGCTCATCCAAGATGCCCTCCGGATCAAGGATCACGATGGCGGCGGCCGTCATGGCGAACACGATCTGGACGACCAGCACGACTCCCAGGACATCGCGTACCCTCGGCGAACCCGCCTTCTCTGACATTTCCATACCCCCAGGCTTGGTGACATGAGCCTACTACCCTGGTGCCGCGGGTTGGCAGGATCGGAGGTCCGGTGTGCCGCCGTCTCGCAAACTCTAGCTTGGTTGGACGAAGCCAAAACCCGTTCGGGCCCTGAAGGCTTGTAAGTGTCTCACCAAGCCCGTCTCACCGCGCCATCTCACAAGTCCTCGGAAAATATTGACACACCCCTCACCAGCATGTGTGCATGGGACCGCTACCGGGGTACGTGAAGTGTCAACGACCGATCGGCATGGGGCTGCACAGAAGGACGCCCTGCTTGCAGCCGGCGTGGATGAAAAGTACGTCTACTCTGATCAGCTGTCCGGGGCGAACGCGGCGAAGGAAAGGCCCGGCCTGTCGGCGCTCCTGGCGTTCGCGCGCGAAGGGGACACAGCGCTGGTCTAACATATTGGCCGACTTGGACGATCCCTGATCGACGTCCCGAACACGCCTTCGGGTCGTCTCCAGCTGGGATTGTTCGCTACCTTGGCGGAATACGAACGCGAGCTCATTAATGTGGGAGTTCGCGCGGGAGTCCAGGCCGCCCGGGCCCGGGAGTGCGGTTCGGTCAAAGGCCCGTCGACGAAACAGAGGTTGAGGACAAGATCAAAACCGCCCGCAGGCTCCTCACCGAAGGCAAGACGGACCTTTCTCCATGAGGCAAAGTATTCGGCTACCCGGAGGTTTTTTACGAGTCAACGCGAGTCCTTGACCTTGGCTTGGGCCACCAATAGCATGAACCCACTATCGCCGATCCGGTGCGATGTGGGGCGTCTGGGGTGTCGGTGAATCGCAATATTGTCGGCGGGTTGTATGGCCGTGACGCTGAGTTGGCTCTGATCAATCGAACACTTGAGCGCGTCAGCAAAGGAGAAATCGGTCCGGCGGGAGCGGTGATCATGCTCAGTGGCTCCAGCGGGGCGGGAAAGTCGGCACTCGCCGAAGCTGTGTTGGTGGCGGCGGCGCAGCTAGGGTACGACTGTGTCCGCACGGCGTGCGAACCCTTCCATGAAGGGATGAGCTACTTCCCCGTGCGGGAGCTCGTACGGCAGATGGCCGAGGGTCGGTCTGTGGGAGAAGTCGTTGCTGAGCAGTTCGGCGCGGGCTCGTCTGAGGTCGAGATGGCGGCTGTGAGTGAATCCATCTCTGCTGACCCATCGAGCCGCAGAGAGGCCATCGTCGCCACGTTCACGAATGTGATCATGGGTGCCTATCGCGTAGGTGGCTCCTCGCCGAAGCTGCTGTTCATCGATGACCTCGAGCACCTGGACGTCGGCAGCGCCGACGCACTGATCTGCTTGGTCTCGCGCCTGAGCGAAGGACCCGTCGTCATTCTCGGAGCTTTTCGCTCCGACCGGGTGGCGGAGCCGGCGCATCCTGTCCGTCCCGTCATAGCTTCGGCGCGACGTATGGAAGGGATTTACCAGAACCACGAGATCCGGGGCTTTGACATAACGGGCTTCGGTGCGCTCTTGGAGTCTTTGCTCGGCGGTCCTACGAACCTGCCGGAGGCGGTCACAAGGAAGCTCTATGAAGAGACCGAAGGCAATCCGCTCTTTACCCGCGAGCTCATCCGGATGCTCTGCTCACCCGACCCGAGGTCAGGCCGGGTCTCGCTGAGCAGAGTCGACGACGTCTGGCTATTCGACGGTGACATCGGGTCATGGGACATTCCCGATTCCGTGGAAGAGGTCATCGCCTCCCGACTAAACCTGCTCGACGTCGAAGAACGGCACGAACTCGAGCTCGCTGCAGTCGTCGGTCGCCGGTTCGCGTTCGCCGTGCTCCACGGACTCATGGAGGCAGGCGAGGACGAGCTCCTGCGCGATCTGGAGAAGTTTCTTGACGTCGACTTAATTCGTGAGCTCCAGACAAATGACGAGTCCTTTGAGTTCTCGCACGGCAAGATCCGCGACGTGCTCTACTCGCAGTTGAGTGGATTGCGCAAACGCCGGCTTCACGCTCAGGTCGCCGAGGTCATCTCTAATCTGCGCGCGAGCTCGAACGAGGACTGGGACGCCCTCATCGGTGAGCACCTGTATCTGGCCGCCAAACACGCCGATGCCTTTCCGTACCTCCTCCGGGCGGCACGCAACGCGCAAGCCACGGGAGCGTCCTCTGAGGCTGCCGCGCTATTCGGCAAAGTGCTGGTGTCCTCGGACGGAGTCGTGTTCGACGGTGACGACTCACGGGCTTCAATCCAGCTCGAACTCGTGAACGCCTATATCAGCGCGAGCGAGGTTGCAGATGCTGGGCGACTGCTCGCAAAGCTGACTGGTGCAGAGAATCCCTCCTCAATCCGGGCCGTGGCGCTCGGATTGTTGGGCGACGTGCTCCTTTTCGAGGGGGAGATCGACCAGGCGCTCGAAGCCTACGAAGAGAGTCGACGGCTGGCGGAGGCTCTCGACGACACCGAAGCTCTGTGCCAAGTGCTGTGCGATTTGGCCGAACTTCACGGCCGTCAATACGAGCGGCAGGCTGGTATCGCACCAGCCAGCGCCGAGAATCATAGGATCGAGTATGTCGCGCACGTCGACAAAGCGTTCGCGATGCGGGCCGGCCTCTCTCCCGGCCCCCTGCGGGCTCGTGCACTGCGGAACAAGGCGAAGCTGTCACGCGTGTCCGGCGATCTGTCAGTCGCGGAGAGCCTTTACCGCCAGGCTATCGACGCAGTGGACAGCCGAGTGGCGAGTCACCGATTCCTCATTCCCTATGCCAAGACGCTTCGGCGGGCGGGTAAAGCGAACGAGGCGCTCGAGCACATCGAGCGTGTCATCTCGTGGAGCACTCAGGTCGGTTCGGCTCGGTCACAGGCGATCGGCTGGCAGTATAAGGCGACATTCCTCATGACTCTCGCGAGAGATGAAGAGTCCTTCTCCGAAGCGAATGCGACAGCCGAGCGCGCCCTGCATGGGCATCAATTAATTGGCTACGCGCAGGGTATTCGCGAGACCGAGATCGTGCTCGGTGAGATCGCACTGAGGACCGGCGACCTCGACCGCGCGCTTGAGTGGTTCAGTTCGGCCGCAGACGCGCGAAACCTCGAACGCAACGAACTGTTGGAGGCGATCGCGATCGAACTCGACGCCAACGGAGAGGAAGATCGCGCGGCCCTAATCCGCGATGCGATCGAGGCCAAGGCAGTCACCGCATGAAGCGACGCTGGTCGAAGCTTCACTCGACGAGCCTTCCCGCCCTGATCGTCATCGGCGTCATTTTCGTGGTCGGGATGACGATGTGGGCCCTCGGACCCCCGGAGGGGGACAAGTACTCAAATCTAGGTATTAACCTCGGAGTCGGCGCCGTTCTCGGCTTGGCCGTCCTGTACGTTGAGGCACTCGTCCGGCGGACCGAAGCGGAGCGAGAGCGCCGTCTCGCTGAGGAGCAGCGGTTCGTGCAGACCCTCATCGCCGCTCCCGACTTGACTGAGATCCGTATTCCTGGAAGAAGTCTGGCAGGTATTGTCCTTGCTGCGCGCGATCTGAGCGGTGGCGACCTCTCTTCGACTGATCTCACGCGCGCAGACCTCCGAAAGTCGGATCTCTCGCGGGCCGACCTAAGTGGCTCCAGCGGGGTCGGTTTGAATCTGCACGGTGCGACTGTCGACGCGCTCAAGGCGCGGGGTGTGGACTGGACGTCGGCGAATCTCGCACGCTTGGCCGGTTCAGATGCCGATTTTACCGACGCCCGGATCGCCGACTCGTCCTTCGCGGATGTCCGGCTTCCCCGAGTCGTGCTCGACCGCGCAGACTTAGAGCGAGCGGATCTGCGCCGCGCCGATCTCTCGGACTGCAGGGGCGACGCGGTCGTTCTTCGCGGTGCGGATCTTCGGGGCGCGAGTCTGCGTGGAGCCAGACTTAGGGACGCTGACCTGCGCGACGCTGATTTGCGTGCCGTGGACCTACGAAATGCGACGATCGAGACGCCCGACCTGCGCGGCGCTGACCTTCGCGACTGCAACGTCGAGGGGCTCGTCCTACGTGAACCGATCGTCGATGATCGGACCCGGCTGCCCGTTCTGACTCACACCTGATTCAATCAGTTCCCACCCGCACGAGGAGACCGAAGCCATGGCCATGTTTTGCACCGACATTGACGGTACGTTGCTTAACCCGGATCGGACACTATCCCGGCGCACGATCGATGCCGTCCGGGCGATCCGTGCTGCGGGTCATGCCTTCGTGCTGTGTTCTTCGCGTATGCCGGAGTCGATGCGGATCCTCGAGCGGTTGTACGACGGTGCCGATGAGCCACTGATCGCCTACAACGGCGGGCTCGTGCTGTCCCGTTCGGGCGCGGTGGTGCACGATGTTGCGATCGCGCCCGAGCATGCCCGCAGGATCGCCGAATACTGTTCCGGCGTCGACCTGCATGCGAGCTTTTTCGCCGGTGAGGACTGGCACGTCTGGGGCAACGATCCATGGACGGCGCGTGAGATCAACAACACCGGTGTATCGCCTCACGCGATGTTGTCGAAGGAATACATCTCCTCCGACCGGGTCGATGTCCATCCGCCGCACAAGGTCATGTGCATGGGCGAGCAGTCGCTGGTAGACGGGATCGAGGCCCTCCTCAGCACCGAGCCTGGCGTGGTCACCTACCGTTCGAAAGACACCTACCTCGAGATCGCCAATGCGGCATGCTCGAAAGGTCTCGGCGTCGTGGCCGCCGCCGAAGAGCTTGGCTATGACAAGGGCGACTGCTATTTCTTCGGCGACAATTACAACGACATCCCGGCCTTCGGCGCCGTGGGAACCTCTATCGCGGTCGCGAACGGCAAGCAGGCGGTGCTCGACGCGGCGACCGTCACCACCGCTCGCCACCACGATGATGGTGTCGCGGCCTACCTCGAGACATGGCTCGCCGCGGCCGGGGCATGATCGCCAAGCGCGGGCTTTCCTTGGGTCGGCCTTTGAGTGCAGGGATTCCCGGGAGCCAGGGACGCACACGGCAGAGAACCAGCAGACCGCCTAACAGAGCGGCTCCAGAGCCTGCGGTGTGTGCCGCCGACTTTCCGGCATTGTGAAATTGCTCCAGCGCCCAGGCCAGTACAAGTGTGTCCGATCCCGACACGGTCTTCAGAATAACCACGCGGCGCCGCCCATACCGTGCGTGTCTGTTGCGGGGCCGGGTTGCCGCGGCTAGCTTCCCGGCGAGGAACCGCCCGTGGCGTCACCGCGAGTTAGCGCTGCTCGGCGGTAGTTCTCGATGGACGCAATGGTCTCCGCGGCCGCGCGGCTAAAAAGCAGGGGCGACAGCGAGATGTCCCAGCCGCCCGACATCCGCCGCGACCACAGCAGCTGGGCTGTAAGGCTTTGCTGCGGGGCAGTGATCAGGTCGTAGTTGACAAGATCCTTGTATTCTCCCGTCGCTGCGGCTTGGAGAATGGCGGCGGGATCGATCTTCGCAGGGATTATGGCGATGCCGGAAACCCGCCCCCATTTGGCAGCGCTTCTGGCCAGCTTTATCTGCGCGGGGGTCAGCGAGTGGATGTAATTGTCGAAGTTCCGCAGTCTGATCCCGAGGACTTTGGTGCGGTTAGCGCCCGCAGAGACGTAACCGACGCCAACCCGCTCCACGTCGCACCAAGGGATAAAGCCCCCGGAAATGGGACGCATACCCCCTGCCTCGAGGCGGAGTGCCACACGGTTGTTTACATAATGTTTCAACGCCATGCCGCCGGCGCCGCCGAAGAACCCAATGGACACGAGCCCGAGTATTCTCTGCGGGAATCCGCCAGTAAGGAGCATATACAGACCGCCGATAACGAAGAGTCCGTAGACCGCGGCCAAAACGATGATTCGACTTGTCGGTATGGTGAAGTCCAGGGGCTGAATTTCGCTAACTTCCGGTGCGGGCCCGGCGGGCGGCGACGCGGTTGCCGGTGGGGGATGTGGTGCAAAGCGGGGCCTAGCCGGCAAAACGCGTTGGGTCCAGTTGGATCCGTCCCACCATCTCTGATTTCCGGATCCGTCGTCGTACCACCCTGGAGAAAAGTTCAACACAGACACCTCCGTGATCCCTGGCTACGGTTCGCCCTGGAAGGCGTCAGCACACCGATGGCGATAGACACACAGTGGACTTCGCTTGGGCCCCTTCGCAAGTCCCCGTGAATGTGCTGCCCGACCGGGGCGTCGATTCGTTGTTCGTCATAGTCGACGCTGCCTCAGCCGGAGCCTTGGTCATCCCGACGCTGAGCAACCGGGAAACAGGGGCTAGGGGCACCTGCTCAACGTCATCCGTGCCGCCGAAGACCGGGCGGGCACTTCCGTGGGGACTTCGAAGCCTCGCTGTACGCCGTCGTTACCCAGGCCCTTGTCGAAACAACGACTACATTGGGCGAGAGATTAACGCACAGCGTGAAACTGCCGTGGCGGCACTGTCACGGCAGGTATCTGGGTTGGGGCGCCTGAGAGGACAGAAATGAGGCTGTGCACAATGTGCACACCCTGGGCTTCGGATCGGGTCGTATTGGTGCCGGACTGGACCGGATTGGGGAGGTTTTCGGGGGAGGGGCGGATTTGCAAGGCCCGGAGTCCGGTTCGAGTCCCACCTCGGGCACAGTGTTTTCCCTGTTCAGGGGCTTCTTGGTGTTTCTTCGTATGGACAGTGTCCACGCCCTCGCCTCTGACCTGTATATCGGGTCTGTGGGTCCCCGACGGTCTATTGGTTGTGTGTGGGAGCGGCCGTCTACGGCGGTATCGCCCTGTGGTGTCTTTGGTGGGCCTTCATCCTTCTCCGTCCTTTCCGTGGGGTTTTTTTCGTTCACCACTTCATGGTGGCCGGGGGCGCTTACAACGTGACTTGCTGAATATTCTATGGGTGGGCCAAAGATGCGCAGGGCGGCGAGCTCTTCGGGGGTCATGATGATGCTGTAGGGTTCCATGGCCTGTATGTGTGGGGCTGGGCCACGAAACCTCACCGCTCAGTTCTCTGACAGGCCTTGAAAGCCTGGGCTTCTTCGGTGATGGATTCCGGTCCCCAGTCTCCGGAGTGGGTCCATTTGGCTTTCCAGACGCCGCGCAGGGCATCGACCCGGGCGAGGATGGTTCGAAGGCCTTGATGTCGGCGCGGATGCCTTTGGTGGCCGCTGCGGCCTCGTTTTGCCCGGCGTTGCGCAGGCTCTGGCCCATCGTATCGAGGGGGTCGGTGCGCTCCAGGAGCTCCGTCAGGGAGTACCGGCTGCAGAGGTAGTCGAACGACCCGCCGCTCACGGCTTGATGATCCGTCCGGTCTTCGGGTCGATGACCGGGAGGCGGATTCCGCGGGCGAAGGCGTTGGGGGCGGGGCTTCGGGATCAGGCCGCGTCGGCGGTCAGATCGTCTTTGTCTTCGATCATCATCCAGAGGGTCTGGTCATCCAGGACCGGGTTGTTCGCGGCGTTCCGGCGGGCCATGACGTCGTCATTGTCGGCGGCAAGTTCCTGCAGGGTTGCCAGGGCCACGTTCGGGTTCGCGGCGACAAATTCGCGGTACCAGCCAGCATCCGAGTCGTGCTGACCGCGGTCACCGGGCAGGTTGATCAGCTCGTGCAGGCGCTCGGGCGAAGTTTCGGGGTTCTGGGCTTCATCGCGGAGTGAGGTCATGGACTCCATGTGTACGGAAGGGCGCGCCGTGTTCACCGCGGGCCTGTCCCAGGATTCGTCGGGCAGGTGGGCCTTACGCTTGTCGGCACCGCACGGGGGGCCTATGATGCGCGGATATTCGTCAGGGATTTTCCCGTGCCCATGGGGGGACTTTTTCGCAAGCTACGAAGGAGCACCCTCATGAAACGCGCCCTCATACCCATCCCCCTCCTGTTCGGACTCTTCGCAGGGTCGGGCGCCGCAGTCGCCGCGCCACCAATCCCAGAGGTTAGGTCGACGGAGACGCTCGACTGCCCTGGGTTCCAGGTAGAGGGTCAGTTCTCGGGGTCTTACAAGTTCATACTTCAGCTTCATCACATCCACGATTCGAAGCCCTACTTGCTCTGGACCGAGACGGGGGTCGATTCCAAAGTCACCTTGACGGCCCTGACGTCGACACCGAAGACTGTCAGTTACTCAATCAACGGGTCCAGGAAGACGGCAGCTCAGTCGGACCCCTTCGACTTGGTCTTTACGGCGACCGGAAGAAACCTGATGATGGTGCAGGCAAGTTACGGCACTCCAGGCATTTTCCTCTCGGTGGGCAAGGTGACGTGGACTCAGCTCGGGCCGGTGTACCCGAACGGGGGAATGACCGGCCCGGGCAAAATAACTGACGTCTGCCAGGTGCTGGCGCCGTAGGCCCCGTGCGATATAGCCGAGCAGTCCTGTCGGCGAATAAGTTACGTCATCGGCCGACCGGCCGGATCCACGGATGCAAAGGAGCGTCCCATGGCAGGTACATACGAGGTCTACAAGGACAAGTCCGGCGGCTTCCGGTTCCGGCTCAAGGCCGCGTACGGCGAAACGATCGCGTCATCGGAGAGCTACAACACGAAGGCCAGCGCTATGCACGGTATCGAGTCCGTGAAGAAGAACGCCGGCTCCGACGTCGTAGAACTCACCGAGCAAACCTGACCGGCAAAGCGACAACCCTTCACACCGCAACGGTAGGCCGGGCTTTCCGCTGACTTAGCGGGAATTCTTCCCGCTCACGACCCGTGCGAGCACGGCACGGACCGGGCAGATGAACCAGACCAGGGCCGCGGAGAGCAGTGCCACGCCGATGATGAAGATTGGTGCCGGGTTGAACGCCTCGGTGCTGGACGCCTTTGCTGTCGACTCTGCAACTGGCGATGCCGACGTCGGGGCGTTCGGCGTTGCTGACGGGCTCGGCGTCACGGTTGCCAGAGGTGTCGCTCCAGCAGGAGGCGCTGCAGGTGTCGCAACAGGGGCAGCAGCTGCCGGAGGAGCCTCCGCAGGAGCCGCATCGGCGGGGACTCCCGTGTCCGCACCGACTGCCGGACCGTACTGCGGCACGGCAGGAACAGGGGCCTGGGCCGGTGCCTGATAGCCTTCGCCGGTCGGTGCCGGGGCATATTTCTGGGACCGGGCAGCGTTTCGAGCCGAGGCCTGCACGGGCGCCTGGTACGCGGGGGCCGGGGCATGGACCGGCGCGGGCGCGTAAAAGGCGGGGGCTGGTGCAGGTGCCGGCTGGGGAGCGGGCGCCTGGACGCGAGGCCGGGGAGGGGGCACGCTGCCGTAGGTCCCGGGCCCGCCGTTGCCGGAGCTGGATCCGCCCGTGCCGGTGCCGCCGGCGCCGTTGTCGTACCGTGGGCGCCCAGGAACCCGGTACCGGGGATAGGACGGTTGTTTCCCAGGGAAAATCCGGGCGGGAATCGGACGTAAATCCCTGATCTCCGGTTTTGGACCCGCGTCCGCCTTCCACCGCTCCCAACGAGTTGGTTTTGGCGTGCCTTCCGGCACCTGCTTCGCCGGGTTCTGTACTGCCTTACTGTGTGCGGCCGGCCGCGCGATGTGTCGGCCCCTGGCCGGAAATCTTGCCGGCACCCCCCGCAGCGGCCAAGCCGCCGCCAGGACAGTGCCCGGGCGTGGAATTCAGCGATCGTCGGGGTACCGGAAGGGTCCGCGGGGATGCTCAGAAGGGTGACCGGATCACCCAGATCGGCCTCCAACCCGGTGCCGTCCAGAGCGCTCACGAACCGCCTCACAGCAGTCGATTCCAGCACCGTTTCGAGGGTCTCCGGCGCCGTCGAAAACAGGTCGTGACGGTGACGATTTCCTGGGCTCCGGAGGACCCCGGAGCCCAGGGGAAAATCGGTCCTCAGCCGGGGTGCCGGATCCATTCCCCGTTGGTGCCTCCGGCACCCCTCACGGGCAAGGAACACTCACGCTGCAGTGCTGGCACTGCCCTCGGTGAGGCGGTGCGCGGCGGCCGCCTGGACCTCGTTTTAGCCCATGTCGCGGACCGTCCCGGTGGACAGATCGTAGACGAAATGGCGGCGCCGGAGGTGCCCGTTGGAAGAGTCCAGATCCAGGATCGTGACCTGCCGGACCTCCGGGTGGCCGTACTCCGGGGAGGGCCCGAGCGTGTACGGGAAGTCCTCATTGGTGCGCTGTTCGGGGGTCAAGCCCGGCATGGTCACGGACCGCGGCGAGGACCTCCTCGAAGGGCAAGGCAAGCTCACTGACGAGCCGGGCGAGGTCCTCGGCAGGGCCTTCCTGGGCGAGCAGCGGGGCTGCCGCATCACGGAAATACGCGAGCCGGTGGGCGAGTGCTTCGGCGCCTGCGGCGATCCAATCCAGGTCGAAGTGATCCGCGAGGACCATTTCCATCCGGGAGGCCATGTCGAGGTATTCGGCAACCGTCCGGTCGAGTTTCGCGGAGGGGAGGTCGACGGAGGCAACGGTGAGGTCAGCGGTCATGGCCACCATGGGTGGGGACCGGGGCCGCTGAACTACCGGTGAGCACCGCCGTCATCACCGTCCCGGCAGTGGCCGTCGCCGGGTCCTGCGTGCTGCGCAACGGCCACAACATGATCACCGTCTCGATGGACCTCACGGCAGCCAACCCCCGGTCCACCCACATGCTCCGGGTCTTTAGCCCGGACGGGAAGCTTCGCTACAAGGGGACGCCGCGGCGCTGCCGGGTGCCACTTTCCGGGTTCCGGGCAACGAAGACGCCATGGCCGGCACGTGGACCTATGAGATCCACGACGAATACACCGCCGCTGGCGCCCGCACGGGCTGGGCGGGCAAGACCCTGAACGGCAGCTTCTTCTGCCCGGCCAATCCGGGCTAGCCCTCGGGCGACGGACAGCGGCGCCGAAGCATTGCCCCGACGCCGCTGCTGTTGTCAGATCAGACCCAGATGTCCCGTGTCGCCGACCCGAAGTAGGCCTGCGAGTGGAATTCCCCGCCGGTGACCTTCGGTCCAAACGGGTTCCACCAGGACCGGTTGCAGTTGATAGTCCCGGCAATCGTCGCCGTCCAGGACCCGCCGGGGACATTGAACGTCTCATGGTCGCCGGCAACGGGGTAGGCGATATGCGAAATCGACGGCACCACGGCCAGTTGTACTGACTTGACCGACGAATAGCCCCACGGGCARTTGCCGCTGCCGACGTGAACCGTCAGCAGGTGCGGTCCGGAAGCCGCTTCAGCCGGGGCAGTGAACCCCACCAACAGCAGGCCTGCCACACCGATGGATGCGGCCGCCGCGCGTAGGGCGGCGGGTTTTCGTTTGAACATCTGGACTCCTCCATGCAGAACGGGACGGGTACCGGGAAGCGCCCGCCGTGCCCGTGCCGGGCCACCCCGGCGCCCCAGTCGAAAGCAGGCGGCCTTCGGGCCAGACAGCCGCCCACCTTTCGCGGACGGCCGGACGTGATGCCATTTTGTTGGAGAACCCCGGACTCATACCCGAGTGGTTTCTACTTGGATTCCCCCAACGATCCTGGGCCGGAAAGGGTACCCGGAGAGCTCACAGTCGGGGGAGTGGGCCTCGTGTGACCGTGCCCTATTTGGCCTGGTCCAGATCCCAGTCGTCGTTGTCCCTGCCGTCGCGGGTTTCGATGAGCGGCCCGAACTGGACGTCGGGTCGGTCCGTGGACAAGACGCGAAGCTGGTCGGCAACGTCCCGCCACATGCCGTCGGACCAGGCCCGGATGTCGGTGCCGTTCTCGCGCAGGAACGCGTCCAGGCCGACTTCCGGTAGACCAGCCGTGCCCCGCGCTTCTCGGCGACGGGGCCTATGCGCAGGGACCTCAGCAGGTACATGAGCGTCGTGCTGAGCGGGAAACCGACCGGGCCGCTGAGGTAGGCCACGGCCTCATGGGTCGTCATCTCCATGTCGGCAGCCGGGTCCTCGACGTGGTCCGGACTCATCGAGACCTCTTGACTTCAACGAACATTCCGGGGTCGTAGCACCGGAACTGTGGCCGGGCGCGCCGGCGCGGGGGAGCTGTATCGCGGCCCACCACAACCTGAGGTCTCGGTTAAAAGCCGGTCAGTGCTTCTTTGTTGTCGGATCAGCCGTGATGACCGTGTTTTTGACCCAGGGATCGTGCAGGTCGCAAGTGATCATGACGACGCGGCCCGGCACGGCGCTCCATATTGGCGCGGTGCTCAACTAGTGCCGTCACTGAATCTATAGTCATGAGCGGAGCATAGTCCGACCGTGCGTCATTTAGGCGCAATGCCGGGCCGGAGGAATCCTTCACCCCGATGCTTCTCATTAACGAAGGACTCCGAGACCACTTTGAATTGAGAACCGAGGCGCTGCTGGCTCGCAGCTGTGAGTGCCCGCTCGGAATGGCGGCTGGGACGTTGTCACATCACTGGGTCGCGAAGTCTTCCACTGAGTGGCGCGAGGCCAGCTACTAGTCCGGGCCGTAATGAAGGCAGGCCTCGGCATGGCCAGGCCCTGATCAGCTGCCAGGACCCGTCCGGTGCGGTGCCGACATCGATGCTGAACCCGCGCGGCTGGTTTCATGCGGTGACGTCAGCGACGRCCAACCCGAAGTACTCTGTTGCCTTCGTCTGGTCGGTCGGGTGTGGCGCCTTCGAAGAACTCGCTGCGGCGCCTCGGCCGCGGCTTGGCGGCCATGCCCGAATGATCGCCAGACCTGGCCATTGAAGGTCAGGATGTTTTGTCGAGGACCCCGTCGCTCCAGTACGTCCAGTCATCCACTGCCCCAACCGGGTATCTCGGATCGTTATCCGATATGGTCTTCCCAGTGGTCAGGTCGATGACGGGCTGCTGATCGGTGGTCTGCAGGTAGACCTTGTTGTTGTAGATAGCGCGTAGCCTAACCTGAAGTTGCTTTGCTTTGGCGTCGTCAAGAACCCAGGCAGGTTTGCCGGTGGCCGTGTCGAGCACACCAAAGGGCTGATCGAAGCTGCCGTCCATCGGTTCTATCTGGACAGGGAAGACCAGATTGGAGTGCGGGTCGACGCCGGTTACCTCGTGCGGCAGCGTAACTGGCTTGCCAGTAAGGGCTTCGAAAGAGTAATCGGCGGACCAGCTGTGAATCCGGATGTACTTGAACATCTCGGAACGTCCACTGTAGGAGGCTGCGCTGCCAACAAAAGCTACGACATCGGTGCTACCGCAGCTCGTTTTGTCGGGCAATGTTCCGGCATCCAGAGTGTAAAGGACTTTCCCGCTAGCCACCTCTGTCCCGGTGAAGACAGGACACGCGGCTCCGTTCTCCTTTGTGGCCCCATCTGTCTTCAGCACGACGGCGCCGAGGACTGGCCCCTCCAGATACCCGACCTTCTCCCACAGCTTCGTGCCGGTCTGCGCGTCGAAACCAGTGGCCTTCACGTCTGCCATGGTCGTGTTCGGACCCTCCACGTCGTAGGCCACGGCGGTGCCGTTGGTGGAACCCGTGAGGCCGTTGATCCTCACATCTTTGCTGTCGTTGGAGAGCACATCTGTGCTCTTGACGATGGACATCGTTTTGGGGTCAATGACGGCGATGGACCAGATGTACTTCTCTGGGTCCAAGCCCTTGGCCGGCTGGCGGACTTGTAAGGCGGCGGCGAGCAGCGGCTTGTCCTTCGTTCCGATGCTCGTGTAGCTCTCGCTTTGGACGTCGTTGCCCGGCAAAAGAGATTTCCCGCTGAGGACCACCTCCCCGTTGCCGATGACATACAGGGCGGCCTGGCCGTCGATACGCGGCACGCCGCCTTGGCCAAATGAAGGCTTGTAGAGGAAATGACCGAACGGCTGGTAGCCGGYAGGAGCCGACGCGTTCGCTATTGTGGGCGTCGGGGTTGCTATTGCAGTCACCGTCGGCGAGGGGCTGCTTGGAGCGGGTTCTGAACCGCCGGCCGGCGGGACGGACGACGTACCAGTCGGGCTCTGGCACCCCGCCAGAACCAGCGCCAAAGCAGCCGCCGTAATTGTCGAACAAAGTCTTAGGTGCATACCGTTTGACACTGCAAAACCCCCACGTCGATTCTGGAGCTGCGTTCTGCAACCAAGCTGAGCTGTTAACGCTTCACCGGTTGAGGTTCACTGCGCCCATGGATATGGACGGCACTTACGCCGACCCTGTGACTCTATGCGCCCGGCAACAAATGCCGCTCATGTCCGAAGAGAAGTCCTGCGAATGTCCCCATAATCGGGGACGCTGTGGTGCTGAACTGGCGAAGCGGAGGGCAAAAGTTCCTTCGTCCCCCTGGGCTCGGTCCGGGATTGAACCGGTACGCAAGTAATGGGGACCAGATTCAATCCAGGAACAGGAACAGGAACAGGAACAGGAGAAGGCGCAGGATCAAAGGTGCCGGTGCTGCCTTTACGACTTCGCGGTGAACTTCTTGCGCCGGCCGCTTTCGTGCGGCGGGCATTGCCAGCGGCGATACTTGGCGGAACGCTTGTAGTTGACCAAGTCATTCGCCCCTCGAGCAGAAAGATCTTGAAAGCTCCTGGGCTGCGGTCGGTGGGTCCGGTCGGACTGACGCGGCAAAACTGGCGAGGCAATAGCGCTTATCTGACATGTAAGACCAGATGCGCCTACGCAGACCTCCCAGGAGCCCCCGGATGTGCCTGTCCCTAACTATGTGAGCGAGAGCGGTCCAAGGAGAGTAACAATCGCAGGCGGTGTCCCCCCTTGTGAGGACATCGCGGCCGATATGGGAGGGAAAGCTTATTGCCCCGCCCCAGCTGCTACTAGCCTCCAACGAGGACCTGGTAGTGCCGAAATGGCAAAATGGTCCGGCCAAAGAAGGCAGGCCAGGCTTGCCGCATTCGCAAATTGGGGGCCCGCCACAAGCACTCGCATCCAAGTCGCTTCTTCTTCTCGCGCCACATTCACTTACGGCCGAAATTACTTACTGAGACTGCTCCTACCACCGAACCCGGTGTCCTCAGGGACACGGCCCACCGCATCTAAGGGAGACCCATCATGAAAAAACTCATTAGCGCCGCCGCCGGTCTTGTATTGCTTGCAGCCCTCACTGGCTGTGGCGCGTCCGGCGGAAACACCACATGCAAAGATTTCCGGGCATCCGACTCGAACAAGCAGACACAGACGATTACCCAGATTCTCAAGGACAAGGGCGAGAACTCGCCGAGCCCGCTTAAGGTGTCCGCTTACAAGCTGACGGCAAAGGGATTCTGCGAAGTGAAGAGCCCGGATTCCAAGCTCAGCGGCATGTCTGGTAGCTAGGACGCAGGCAGCAGCTCATGTCTAGAAGACGCCGCCGGCTACTCGTTTTGGTTCTCGTCGTCCTGGTTGGAGCGGGCGGCGCCATCAGCTTCTACGCCGTCCAGGCCGCCCAAGGCCAAAGCGTGCCCCACGCTACCAGCGGGCCTGTTCCGGCGCCGGTCGCCGAGGCTGTCCAAAGCCTGCCATCGGATCCTGCACTGTATGTATCAGCACAAAGCCCGGTCCGCGGAAGTATCGGCTCGGCCTTTCCACCAGGCACACGGACAACAATCGTGCAGGACACGTGGTCCCAAACTGTTGATAATCAAGGCCTCGTACAGGTAGCCATCACGAGACCGGACAAGAGCGAGGAGAAGTTCGCGGCCATGATGGTCCTTGAAGACGGAAAATGGAAAGTCCTCGCTACAGTACCGGTCGAAAAGTGAAGCGGCTGTCTGTCGGTGCCCTGGCAAGCATCCTGACGGTGTGCTCCTTCATCGCGGCGGGGGCCCCAATGGCTCCGGCTTCGGCCGCCAACGAACTGCGTGTGCCAGCTGCAGGCCCGGCGAGCGAATTTCCGGACAAGGTCTGCCCCGATGTCGTGCCGGCCCCGGCGAACGAGAAGGATACCGCAGGGAACCCAATCACGCCCAGGCCCCTCGAAGGAAAAAGATCAGTGCCGGTAATTCTCGTTCACGGCTGGAATGGGGCTCCCGATACCTTCACCCATCCGATCGACCTCTTCGCCGACGGAGGGGACGGAGGCGACGGGATGCGCATCCCGTTTTCGATCACTGGTCAGCTGCAGAACATTCCGGGCCTCGCCGTCTATGACTTTGACTACAGCCAATACTCAGACCGGTGGGTGACCGATGAGCATATCGGCCCGAAACTGGCGTCGGCGATCAAGTGCCTGACTGACCATTACGGGACGAAGGCGGAAATCATCGCCCATTCAATGGGTGGGCTGGCTGCCCGGTTTGCCTTGGCCCAGGACGTCTCCGGATCACCGATTCGTGATCGGGTCTCGGCAGTCGCGACCCTGGGGACACCGAACACCGGGTCTGTCGTTGCCACAGTGGCGAGCATTGCGTTGAATACGGCGACGAGGCAGAAGGGCTTGGTCGGGGATGCGGCGATCGCAGTTTGGCTCTTCACCCAGGTTTGTGGCCGGGAAATTACCAAAAGCACAAAGAATCTGCCCCCACCATGTTCGAACGTTCCGGCATGGGCTGCCGGGTTCGATTCGGATGCTGCCCGTGCCATGCACGTAGGGTCAGTTGAGCTCGCTGCTCTTCCCCAGTGGCCGCCAAATATTCCGGTGACTGCCGTCCAGGGCTCGATCATGTTGCGCGGCCTGTCATTGTTCGGGGCAGGCGACATCAGCGGAGGGTTCAACGATGGGGACTTCATCGTGACCAATTCCTCAGCATCAGCCTTCAGCACCACTATTAAGGACGAGACGTGCGGTTACTCCCTCTCAGCCGTGTTTGATAAGTCAGATACACGGGTCGACGCCACGAGAGATGGCGTGGCACCTCTTAGGAACGGCAGCCTTAGTCTTCTCACCGGTCCAACCAATCCGTGCTTTCACGCGAACCTGCTA
Organism: Arthrobacter sp. 05N428_2; assembly: GCF_056397065.1. NCBI lineage: Bacteria > Bacillati > Actinomycetota > Actinomycetes > Micrococcales > Micrococcaceae > Arthrobacter > Arthrobacter sp. 05N428_2. The sequence goes on from NZ_JBFTMR010000006.1 coordinate 242,650, forward strand.
CGGACCATCAACGGGACCAACGTAGCGGTCGGGGCCATCAAAGCAGCAGCCGAGAACACCCCGCTGCCAAATACGCCCGAGACCCCACCGCCGCCAGCGTCCTCGCCGTCTCCGACGGCGGCGGCACGGTCGGGAGGCAACCAGGGTGCCGAGACACCTTGTTCGGTGTACGTGACGATGACGTCAAGTGAAAAGAACGCCGTCATCGTGGGGGTTGCAAGCGATAACAACTGGAAGGACCGGAGTGCGGCCATGATCAAGCTAGGCCAATACTCTGCGGACCTGTTCTGCAAGGTCCATTCCGGCGACGCCAGGGTGGGGCGGATCGATACCGGGTAATGGCGATTCCGCGTGCGCGTCTTCGCCTTGATCTGGGCGGGCGCGTCACACTTGGATCAATTTCCGTTGGCGTGGAAACTAATGCTAGTCACCGGCGACCGGTGACTCCAAGGGGGGCGAAACAGTGGCTGAGAAATCAGTGCGGGCTAGTGTCATCGACGACCACGAAGCAGCAATGATCGGTCTCGCGGGAGGCATCTTCCGGGACGGTAAGTCGCCAGGGGTGATCTTCGCCGGCATGGCACCGACCGTTGATGCCTTTCTGAGAGCCGGGGGCAACATCTGCGATGTCGTCGCGCTGGACCTTCACTTGGCCGACGGCTCCAGGCCAGGAGAGAACACGGCAAGGCTGATTGCGGCCGGTTACAAGGTGCTCGTCTTCACCGGAGGGGATAACCCCGCGTACCTTCAGGAAGCCCTCGCCAGCGGCGCACTCGGCGTCTCCTTAAAGTCTGAACCGATCGCCGAGACGGTGGATAAGCTCCGCCGGGTTGCGGCGGGCGAAACGATCGACAATCTGGAACTCGCCTCCGCAATCGACATGGATACGGACTTCGTCGAAGCCAACCTCTCGCAGCGGGAGCAGGAATGTCTTGCCCTCTACGCAACTGGTTACGCCCAGGCCCAGGTAGCCCGCCGCCTGAACATCGCAGCCAGCACGGTGAAGACTAACATTGACCGGGTCCGTGAAAAGTATGTTGCCGCGGGCAGGCCCGCGGACACGAAGGTTGAGCTGTATATCCGTGCCGTCGAGGACGGAATACTGCCGCCGCCAAGGCCGATCCGACGGCGCACCGGGCAGTGAGAGTTTTCGCGCCCGCCCCCTCCGGCATGTCCGCGAGGGACACGCACAACTTGATGGGGCGGGGCATCTCCGCTTTCGCTCTTTTGCTTCTCCTGCAGGCTTCCGGCGAGGTCATGACCCAGATGCAGTGGACTGCGGAATGGTGGGAGGCGACGTTCCTCTGGGGATTCCTCGGCGTGCTCCTCATGTTCGTTTTCGCCTCACTCCGGGGCCGCGGGCTGACCTGGTCAGCGGCCATGCTTTCGGCCCTCGTTTTGTTCGGTTTGCTGCTTTGGCCTGCGGCGGTGCCCCCGGATGTTCCAGCCACGATCGGGAGCCCATGGTTGTGGGCCATGATAAACGTCGGTGCTGTCTGGTGCGCCTTCGCATTCGGAACCATTCCTGGTTGTGTTTACACAGTGCTGATCGGCGGGGTCTTCGCGGTAGTCCGGACCTTGCCCCAGGGTGCTTCAGCGACCTGGGAGGTCGCATTGCAAGATGCCTCCTTCGCAAGCGTGCTCGGGCTGATCATCTGCCTGACGATCGGCATTCTCCGCACCGCGGCATGCAGGGTCGACACAGCCGCCGAGAGCGCTATCCGCAGCTACCGCGAGGCGGCCGCCGAGACGGCATTGAGCAATGAACGACTGCGTCTGGACGCCCTACTTCACGACAGTGTCATGACGGCGCTGATCACCGGAGCCCATGCAGCGTCGCCTCGTGAGCGCCTTTCAAGTGCTGAACTGGCGGTCAGCGCTCTGCAGCGCCTCGAAGATCAAGGCAGCAAAATCGAAGAGGCAGCCCCGGCAACCGCTGCTGAACTGGCGGCCCGTATCCAGTTCACCGTTGGTGACGGTGTTGAGAATCTGGAGGTCATCGTTTCCCTCGACTCCCGGGAGCACCTTTTCCTTCCGGGCGAGGTAGTAAGAGCGGTGTTTGAAGCGACAACGGAAGCAGTGAACAATGCGGTCCGACACTCCGGGGCAATACGCTGCCAGGTACAGGTGAACTGTCACAAATCCGGGAACTCGGCCAAGTTGGCAGTGTTTATCAAGGACAACGGCGCCGGCTTCAAAAAAGAGGCAGTCTCGGATCGCAGACTCGGAATCAAGGTATCCATCGTGGGCCGCATGGAAGCCGTCGGAGGTGCGGCGAGCATTGCGTCAACGCTCGGCGTCGGCACCGAGGTCCGGCTCACCTGGACGGGTGCTGCGGCATGATTCGGGCGATCTCCATGAACGTGATGATCTTGCTCTGCTCTGTCTTCGCCATCCTGCACGTAACCTTGGGAGTGCTGGCACTGGACGTAGTTTCCTCATCATGGCAGTCCCTGGTGGCCATGGCCATCTACCTTGCAGCAACGGTCCTGGTACTCACGCCGGGAGCCGGCCGTCTCTCCCAATGGCGCACCTACACCGCCGTCGCCGCCGTTGCTGTGATGACGGTCTTGGTGGACAGCGTACTTCCCACACATGGATGGCCTGGGTACGCCTCCTGGCATTTGGCTGCGGCGTACACCTTGATGGTGGTGACCAATCTGCGCGGACGCGTTGCGGCGTCTTGGTTAGGGGCAGCCTGCTCGACCCTACTCGTCACCGCGTGGGCGGCGGGAACGAGCAACGGGCTGGTGGGCGGACTCATGATGAATATAGCCACCGTGGGCTGGCTGACCATTGCATCTGGGATCGGTCATCTTTTGCGGACCAACGACGGAAAAATTGCCCTGTATAGCGCCGACGCGCAGGCCGCCGCCGACTGGTATGCCGCCGAGCGCGCCTTCAACGTGACACGGACCCAGTGGCTGGAACATGTCAGGGAGGTTGCTGTTCCTGCACTGTCCAAGGTTGCAGACCCTCATCTTGAGCTGTCAGACGCCGACCGGCAGGAGCTTCGGCTCGTTGAAGCGCAGCTCCGTGACGAGATCCGCGGCCGCGTCCTGGCGACGGATGAAGTTGTTGCTGCCGCCCGCCGGGCAAGGGAGAGGGGCGTGACCGTCCAGATCCTTGATGACCGGCGACAAGCTCTCGCACCACGCATGCTGGCTGCTGTTTCAGAACGGGTCGTTAACATCCTCAACCAGACAACGAGTGGCACAGTCACCGCCCGGGCCCGGCCTAAGGGCGGCCGCTCTGCGGTAACGATCCTTTCTTCAGGCTCTGACGGGAAGGAAGAGCCGACGCTGATCGAGCTTTCCGACCGGAACCCGGAAACATAGGGCCATAGGCAACAGCCCTTGCCGGTGTCGCGCGGGTGCACTGCCCAAAATGGTGTTCTCATACGGTGCCGAAGACCGAGCTTCCCTCCACGACTTGGCGGGTTGGCCCCGCCAGCTAGCGTGAAATTTGGGACTGCGAACAAGCAGCAGCTTATTGCTGCACCTTAGGCCCAGTGGGACTAACTAGACGATATGAAGTGTGGCGGCGCCCGGTCCTGACGGTGGGACTGGAACCTCGGGTTCAAAGCGATTCGTGGGTTGCCGGTCCGGGTCTTTCCGCACGTAGGCGCGGGGGTGTGGACTGGCAG